>NZ_JBHYJH010000225.1:0-11790 GCF_042740445.1 Streptomyces sp. NPDC059003
GGGGGCGTTCTCCACCGCGGTGCCCGCGCTCGTCGTCCCCGCCGTACGGGCCCTGCGGGACGCGCACCCGGGGGTGTCCGTGCAGGTGCGGGAGGCGGAGGCGGCTCAGGCGTACGAGCTGCTTGCCGCCGGGGACGTCGACCTCGCGCTGTCGCTGGCCGCGCAGGCGCCGAGCGGGCGGGACGGGCGCTTCACCCAGGTCCCCCTGCTCGCCGACCCGCTGGACGTCGCCCTGCCCGCGGCACATCCCCTCGCCCGCAAGCGCGGCCTCACGCTCGCCGACCTCGCCGACGAGCCCTGGATCTTCGGCGGCTCCGGGCCCTGGTCCGACATCACCCGCGGGGCCTGCGAGGCCGCCGGATTCGTACCGGAGCAGGCCCACAGCGCCGCCGGCTGGACGGCGATCCTCGCCATGGTGGAGGCGGGCATGGGCGTGGCCCTCGTACCGCGCATGGCGACCCCCTCCCGCCGGGATGGGGTCGCCATGAGGGGCCTCGGCCCCGGGACCCCCCACCGCCATGTGGTCGCCGCGGTTCGCCGCGGGGCGGAGGCCGGGGTGGGCGTGAGCCGCGTGCTCACCGCGCTGCGCGCGGCCGCGGCATCCCGGTGACCGTCACCCTGCGCCCCCGTCCCCGCCGCTCCGCGGCGGGCTTCACCCCGCCCACCCACCCCATACGCCTCCGCGTGCGCCCAGGTCCCGCCGCTACCGCGGCGGCAGCTACCCGCCCGCCCACCCATGACCTACCGTCCGTGGGCGCACGTCCCGCCGCTACCGCGGCGGCTTCTCCCCGCCCGCCCACCCAGTACCAGCCGTCCCGGCCGCACCCGCCGACGGCGGGCAACCCCCACAAGGGGCGCCCACCGTCCATCCGACCGGAAACGGGCGGGCGGGTGGGAGAGGCCACCCGCCCAAAGGACTACGCGTCAGCGACCCGCGCGCGCAGCGCCCGCTCAACCCCCGCCCTGGACTCCATGACCAACCGTCGAAGCGCCGCCGTCGGCTCAGCCGACGCGAGCCACGCGTCGGTCGCGTCCAGCGTCGCCTGCGCGACCTGCACCGCCGGGTAAAGGCCCACCGCGACCTGCTGCGCCATCTCGTGGGACCGGGAGTCCCACACCGACTTGACCGCGGCGAAGTACTTCTCGGTGTAGTGCGCGAGCAGCTCCCGCTGCTCGGTCTGGACGAAGCCGGAGATCACCGCCTCCTGCACGGCGTTGGGCAGCTTGTCGGACTCGACGACCGACGCCCAGGCCTCCGCCTTGGCCTCGGCGGTCGGCCGCGCCGCCCGCGCGGCGGCCGCGTGGCGCTCGCCCGCGGCCGTCTTGTCCCGCTCGGCCTCCGCGGCGATCTCCGTCTCGCCGAAGCGGCCGGTCGCGGCGAGCCGCGCCACGAACGCCCAGCGCAGCTCGGTGTCGACGGCCAGGCCCTCCACGACCGACGAGCCGTCAAGCAGACCCTCGAGCAGGGAGAGGTCGGCATCCGTACGGGCCGTGGCCGCGAACGCGCGGGCCCACGCCAGCTGGTGGTCGCTGCCCGGCTCGGCGGCCCGCAGGTGCTCCAGGGACGCCTCGGTCCAGCGGGTGAGCGCGGCGTCCCGGCCCGCGGGCGCGGCGTACAGGTCGAGGGCCAGCTTCACCTGGCGGTGCAGGGACTGCACGACGCCGATGTCGGACTCCTTGCCGATGCCCGAGAGCACCAACGAAAGATAGTCGCGCGTCGGGAGCTCCGCGTCGCGCGTCATGTCCCACGCGGACGCCCAGCACAGGGCGCGCGGCAGCGACGCCTCGAAGTCGCCCAGGTGCTCGGTGACGAAGGCGAGGGAGTCGGCGTCCAGGCGGACCTTGGCGTACGACAGGTCGTCGTCGTTCAGGAGGATCACCGCAGGGCGGGCGCGGCCCACCAGCGCCTCCACCGCCGTCAGCTCGCCGTCGACGTCCAGCTCGACCCGGTCCGTGCGCACCAGCTTGCCGGACGCGTCGTCCAGGTCGTACAGGCCGATCGCGATGCGGTGGGGCCGCAGGGTCGGCTCGCCCTTGGCGCCCTCGGGCAGCGCCGGCGCCTCCTGCTTCACCGCGAAGGAGGTGATCGTGCCGGAGGAGTCGACGTCCACCACCGGGCGCAGGATGTTGATGCCCGCCGTCTGGAGCCACTTCTGCGACCAGGTCGTCAGGTCGCGCCCACTGGTCTCCTCCAGGGCGCCGAGCAGATCGCTCAGCCGCGTGTTGCCGAACGCGTGCCGCTTGAAGTACGCCTGCACGCCGCTGAAGAACTCGTCCTCGCCGACGTACGCGACCAGCTGCTTCAGGACGGAGGCGCCCTTGGCGTACGTGATCCCGTCGAAGTTGACGAGCACGTCGTCCAGGTCGCGGATGTCCGCCATGATCGGGTGCGTCGACGGCAGCTGGTCCTGGCGGTACGCCCACGTCTTCATCTGGTTGGCGAAGGTGGTCCAGGAGTGCGGCCACTTCGACCCCGGCGCGTACGCCTGGCAGGCGGCCTCGGCGTACGTGGCGAACGACTCGTTCAGCCACAGGTCGTTCCACCACTCCATGGTGACCAGGTCGCCGAACCACATGTGGGCCAGCTCGTGCAGGATCGTGGCGGCACGCACCTCGTACGCGGCGTCCGTCACCTTGGAGCGGAACACGTACTGGTCGCGGATCGTCACCGCGCCCGCGTTCTCCATCGCGCCCGCGTTGAACTCCGGCACGAACAGCTGGTCGTACTTCTTGAAGGGGTACGGGTAGTCGAACTTCTCCTGGAACCAGTCGAAGCCCTGCCGGGTCACCGCGAAGATCGCGTCCGCGTCCAGGAACTCGGCGAGCGAGGGGCGGCAGTAGATGCCGAGCGGGACGCTCTGCCCGTCCTTCTCGTACACGGAGTGCACCGCGTGGTACGGGCCGACGATCAGCGCCGTGACGTACGTCGACATGCGCGGCGTCGGCTCGAAGGTCCAGACGTCGTCCTTGGGCTCCGGCGTCGGCGAGTTCGAGATCACCGTCCAGCCGCTCGGCGCCTTCACGGTGAACTGGAACGTGGCCTTCAGGTCCGGCTGCTCGAACGAGGCGAAGACCCGGCGCGCGTCGGGGACCTCGAACTGCGTGTACAGGTACGCCTGGTCGTCGACCGGGTCCACGAAGCGGTGCAGGCCCTCGCCGGTGTTCGTGTACTCGCAGTCGGCGACGACCTTGAGCTCGTTCGCGCCCTCGTGCAGATGCCGCAGGGCGATGCGCGAGTCGCGGAAGACCGCGGCCACCTCCAGGGCGTGACCGTTCAGGACGACCTCGTGCACCGCCGGGGCGACCAGGTCGATGAAGGTCTCGGCGCCCGCCTCGGCGCTGGTGAAGCGCACGGTGGTCACCGACCGGTAGGTGCCGCCCTCCTGCGCTCCGGAGAGGTCGAGATCGATCTCGTACGAGTCAACGGTGAGCAGCTTGGCCCGCTGCTGCGCCTCTTCGCGGGTCAGATTGGTGCCGGGCACGCGGTCATCTCCTCGCTACGATGTGCGAACTTTTGCGATGTTTCCGGCCATCCTTCCATGTGGCGCCGCGGGCCGCCCCGCGCCATTGTTCTCCCGGAGCGCTGCGGTTAGCATCCGCGCGTCGGCTCAGGCCGGAGAGCGGTCTCGAGCGGCCTGGAGCGGGGTCGGGAGCAGATGCGGCGGATGCATATGACACGGGGCGCACAGGGCTCACGGGGCTCGGCGCGCCCACGGGGCTCGCGGGGTCCGGGGCGGTTACGCGGCGGCCGGCTGGGCGCGGCGCTGCGGCCGCTGCCCGCGCTCGCCCTCCTGATCGCCACCACGGCGGCCTGCGGCGGCTCCGACGACGACGGCGGCGGCAACGCGTCCGGCGACGGCCCCGAGAAGTCCCGGATCACCGTCGGCACCCTGCCCGTCGCCGACACGGCGCCGCTGCAGCTGGCCATGGACAAGGGGTACTTCAAGGCGGAGGGGCTCACCGTCCGCACGACGACGCTCAGCGGCGGCGCCGAGTCGGTCAGCCGCCTCAGGGCGGGCGCGCTCGACCTCTCCTTCGGCAACTACGTCTCGTACTTCCTCGCCCACGCCAACAAGGCCATCGACGTCCGCTTCGTCGCCGACGGCTTCCAGTCCGCGCCCAAGACGCACGCGGTGCTCGTGCCGAAGGACTCGCCGGTCAAGTCCCTGAAGGACCTCGAAGGCAAGAAGATCGCCGTCAACACGAAGCGGAACATCGGTGTCCTGCTCGTGCGGAAGGCGGGCCGCGCGGAGGGCGCCTCGTTCGACGACGACAAGAGCTTCGCCGAGGTCGACATGCCGAACATGGAGACCGCCCTGACGTCGGGGAGCGTCGACGCCGTGATGGCCGTCGAGCCGTTCGTCACCGCGATCGAGGACTCCGGCGCGGGCCGGGTCGTCGCCGACCTCGGCAAGCCGCCGACCGCGGGCTTCCCGATCGCCGGGTACGCGGCGACGGCGTCGTTCGCCGAGAAGAACCCGAAGACGGTCGCGGCGTTCCAGCGGGCCATGGCCCGCGCGCAGAAGCTGGCCGCCAGGCGGTCGGCCGTCGTCGGGACGCTCCCGGACTACACGAGGATCAGCGCGGACCAGGCGGCACGGATGCACCTCGGCGGCTACCCCGTGACGCTCGACGCGGCGCGGCTGCGGCGCGTGGTCGACCTCATGCGGGAGTTCGGCTACGTGAAGCGGGACATCGACGTGGAGTCGCTGCTCGTGCGTACGGCGCAGTGAGGCGGGTGAGTGCCGTGGGGGCGGCTTGGGGGTGGCTGTCGTGGGGGTGGCATGCGTGAGGCGGGACATGCGGTGAGGCGGGCGATGCGGTGAGGCGGGCGATGCGGTGAGGCGGGTGGCGCGCTCCGGTCCGGGCCCCGGCCCGGGGTCAGGGGCGCTCGCTCGCGCACGCGCCCCCTTACGCGCCGGTGGCCTGGTCTCGCGCCGGTGGGGCCGGGCGCTGTTGGGAGCGCTCGGTGTCGGGGGCGCGGTCCTTCTCGTCGAAGTCATCGCCCGCAGCGGGGTGTTCGACGCGCAGGCCCTGCCGCCCGCCTCGTCCGTGCTCGCCCGCGCCGCCGAGATGGCCGCCGACGACGGCTTCCTCGACCACCTCTGGACCACCGTCTCCGCGTGGCTCGGCGGGCTCGCGCTCGCCGTCGCCCTCGCCGTGCCCGCCGGGCTGCTGCTCGGCTCCCTGCCCCGCCTCAACACCGCGAGCCTCGCCGTCGTCGAGCTCGCCCGGCCCGTTCCGTCCGTCGCCCTCATTCCGCTCGCGATCCTGGTGTTCGTGGAGCCGGAGCGGGTCGAGCGGTCGCTCGTCTGCTACGCGGCGTTGTGGCCGATCCTGCTGAACACGCTGTACGGGCTGCGGGATGTGGACCCCGTCGCCAAGGAGACGCTGCGGTCCTTCGGGTTCGGGGGGTGGGGGGTGCTGTGGCGGGTGTGCCTGCCGAGTGCGGGGCCCTTTGTGGTGACCGGGGTGCGGATCGCTGCTTCTGTGGGGTTGATCGTGGCGGTCAGTGCGGAGTTGCGCGCCGGGGGCGACGGGGGTCTTGGGGTCTATCTCTTGGAGAGCCAGTCGGGGGGTGGGCGGCCGGATTTGATGGTGGCGGGGGCGGTGTGGGCCGGGGGGCTCGGGGTGGTGGCGAACGCTGGGCTGGTGTGGGTGGGGAGGATGGTCTTTCCCCAGTCCCGCCCCTTCCCGAAACCAGGGGCTGCCGCCCCTGGACCCCGCCTTATCGCGCTTCGCGCTCGTCCTCAAACGCCGGACGGGCTGAAAGAACCTGAGGTCGGCTCATGAGGTTCCTCGTCGCGCGTGCGTGGTTGCTCGTCGTGCTCGTCGGAGTCTGGGAAGTGGCCGCCCGGCGGGCCGGGGACCTGTACTTTCCGCCGCCGTCCCGCATCGTGACCGTGATGCGGGAGGAGTGGTGGTCCGGGCAGGGGCTCGACGACCTCCTGCCGAGTCTGGGGCATCTGCTGCTCGGGTGGGCCATCGCGGGGGTCGTGGGGATCGCCGTCGGGACGGCGGTCGGGCTCTCCCGGGTGGCGTTCCACGTACTCGATCCCGTGCTGCAGTTCGGCCGTGCCGTGCCGCCGCCCACGCTGATCCCGTTCTTCATGGTCGCCTTCGGGCTCGGTACGTCGATGCAGCTGGCGACCATCGTCTTCGGCGTCGTCTGGCCGGTGCTCCTGAACACCGTCGACGGGGTGCGGTCGGTCGAGCCCGTGCAGCTCGACTCCGCGCGCGTCTTCGGGCTCGGCGGGCCCGCGCGGCTGCGGTACGTCGTGCTGCCCGCGGCCGCGCCCAAGATCTTCGCGGGGCTCAGGGTCGCGCTCGGCTTCGCCCTGATCCTCATGGTCATCGCCGAGCTCATGGGGTCGGGCGAGGGCATCGGCGCCCGGCTCAACGCGGCCGAGCGGGAGTTCAGGCCCGACCAGCTGTGGGCGGCGATCGTGCTGCTCGGCGCCGTCGGCTGCGTACTCAACGGACTCTTCCTGCTCGTCGAGCGGAAGGCCCTGGCCTGGCACAGGGGCGCGAGGCGCATGGACACATAGAGCGCAAGGAGAGCGACGGGGCGCCCGGGACCGCGAGCGCACCGGCGGCGCGCGCGGTGCATCCGGTGTACCGGGCACATGGGGAACGCCCGCCGCGTCCGCGTACTCAAAGCACGTAGACCACGTGGCAGTTGGTATCGGGGGGAACAGGGGGAACAGGGGATGTTGGAGATCACGGGGCTCAGTCATCGGTACGACGACGGGCACCACGCCGTCGACGGGGTCGAACTCTTCGTGGAGCGCGGCGAGTTGGTGAGCATCGTCGGTCCTTCGGGGTGCGGGAAGTCCACGTTGCTGCGGTGTGTCGCGGGCCTTCAGCGGCAGAGCGAGGGGCGGATCGCGGTGGGCGGCAGGGCCGTCGACGGGGTGCCCGACGACCTGGCCGTCGTCTTCCAGGACTACACGCGCTCGCTCTTCCCGTGGCTGACCGTGCGCGACAACGTCGCGCTGCCGCTGCGCCGCCGCGGGCTCGCCCGTGCCGAGCGGCGCGCGCGGGCGCACGCGGCGCTCGAGCAGGTCGGCCTGGCCGACACCGCGGGCCGCTACCCGTGGCAGCTGTCGGGCGGGATGCAGCAGCGCGTCGCCCTCGCGCGGGCGCTCGCCTACCGGCCCGCGCTGCTGCTCATGGACGAGCCGTTCGGGTCCGTCGACGCGCAGACCCGGGAGGACCTGGAGGACCTGCTGCTCGCGGTGCGGGGCGGCGGCGCGGCTCCGGGCGGCGACGGGGGCGGCGGTCCCGGTGGCCCGGGTGGCCCCGGCGGTCCGGGTGGCCCCGGCGGTCCCGGCGGTCATGAAGATGGCATGACCATCCTCCTCGTCACGCACGACATCGACGAGAGCGTGTACGTCGGCGACCGCGTCGTCGTCCTCACCGGCGCCCCCGGGCGCGTCCACAGCGACCTGCGCGTCGAACTCCCGGCGCCGCGCGACCAGATCGTCACGCGCGGGCTGCCCGAGTTCGTGAAGCTGCGGGCCGAGGTCGGGCGGGCGGTGCGGCGGCCATGAGCGTGGACGTACTGGTCGCGGGCGCGGGCATCGGCGGCCTCACCACCGCCCTGAGCCTGCACGCGGCGGGCATCGACGTACGCGTACTCGAAACCGTCGAGGTGCTGCGGCCCATCGGCGTCGGCATCAATCTGCTCCCGCACGCCGTACGGGAGCTGACCGAGCTCGGCCTCGGCGACCAGCTCGCCGCGACCGCCGTCCAGGCCGCCGAGCAGGTCCACTACGACCGCCACGGCAACCGCATCTGGGGCGAGCCGCGCGGGCTCGCGCTCGGCTACCACTGGCCGCAGTACTCCATCCACCGCGGCGCCCTCCAGATGATTCTGCTCGACGCGGTGCGGCAGCGGATCGGGGACCGGGCCGTGGTCACCGGCACGTCGTTCGTCCGCTTCATGGAGGAGGGGTCCGGGCTGCGGGTCGTGGTGCGGGACATGGCGCGGGGGCGTGAGCACGCGGTGCGGGTGCGGGCGCTCGTCGGGGCCGACGGTCTGTACTCGGCCGTACGGGCCCGGCTGCACCCGGGGGAGGGCCCGCCCCTGTCGAACGGCATCCGCATGTGGCGCGGCGTCACCGAGTGGGACCCCGTCCTCGGCGGCCGGACCGTCGCCGTCGCCGGCAGCAACGCGCACGCCAAGCTCGTCGTCTACCCCATCTCCCGGGACGCCGAGCTGCGCGGGCGCGCGCTGCTCAACTGGGTGGCGGAGGTCCGCTTCCCCTTCGAGCCGGGCGGCCCCTCCGGCTCCGCCGACTGGAACCGGACCGGGCGCCTCTCCGACGTCCTGCCGCACTACGCGGGCTGGCGCATCGGGGACCTGGACGTCCCGGCGCTCTTCTCCGCGACGCGCCGCATCCTGGAGTACCCCATGGTCGACCGGGAGCCGCTCCCGTGGTGGGGCAAGGGCCCGGTCACGCTCCTCGGTGACGCCGCGCACCCCATGTACCCCGTGGGGTCCAACGGCGGCTCCCAGGCGGTCCTCGACGCGCGGGTGTTGGCCCGCTGCCTCGCGATGACCGACCCGGACCGGGTCGCGGGCCTCCGGGCGTACGAGGAGGTCCGCCGCGAGGCGACGACGGCGCTGGTCCTGGCCAACCGCCGCATGCCCGCCGACCGCTTCCTCGCCGCCGTCGCCGAGCGCGCCCCCGACGGCTTCTCCCGCGTGGAGGACGTCCTCACGGCGGAGGAACTGGGGGAGCTGGAGGCGGCGTACCGGTGGACTACGGGGACGGATGTTTCCGAGCTGAACGGGAGGGGGTCGTGGAGTGTGTAGGTCCCGTTGATCGCGCTGCGCGCTCGTCCTCAAACGCCGGACGGGCTGGATTTCCCCGCCCACCCACCCCCTTCAGCCTGCGGCGCCTCGGAGGTGGAGGAGGAGCTGGGCGAGGGAGGCGGGGTTGGTGGTGAGCTCGGTGGCGGGGTCGTCGCCTTCGCGGAGGTGGATGGTGCCGGGTGCGGTGGCGGCCAATTCGACGCAGGCGTTGCCGTCGCCGCCTCCAGAGAAGGACGACTTCTGCCAGCGGATGGGGCTCATAGCTCGCTCGCTTTAAGGGCGTGGAGGAGACCGGTGAGAGCGGCTGGGGTGGCAGTGAGCTCGATGGCGGGTTCGTCGCTCTCACGGAGGTGGATCGTGCGGGCGGAGGAGGCCACTTCTATGCAGGCGTTGCCGTCGCCTTCTCCGGAGAACGATGACTTCTGCCAGACCTCAGAGGTGGTCATAGAGTGCCTCACAGTTCGTTGGCCAACTGGTGGATGAAGTCGCGTGACCGCACGGGGTCCAGTGACACCCCTTCTACTTTACGGAAGAGTGTTCGACAGCGGTCGAGCTGAGCCTCGGAATCGATGAATCCGGTGCCGTGCGGGGCGTCGCGCACCACGGTGTCCAGTCGCGGGACCTCTCCGCCCGCGTACACCATGGTGCTCGCCGCTCCTGCGAATCCGTCCAGGTCGAACGGGATGATCCGCACGGTGACATGGTCGGTCTCGGAGAACTCCAGGATGTGGTTGAGCTGGGCGCGTGATGCCGCTCTGTCCGCGACCCTGATCCGCAGGGCTGCCTCGTGGATCACTGCGGTGTACGGAATTGGGTGCGGTCCCTCGATGATCACCCGGCGCTTCATGCGGTGGCTAACGCGTGACTCCAACTCCTCGCGGGGGAGTTCGGGAATCCGGTACGCAAACACCGCGTGGGCGTAGTCCTCCGTCTGAAGAAGCCCGGGAACGCGCAGGAAGTCCACGTCACGCCGGAACGTGGCGTAGTGCTCAAGCTCGGAAAGGTCCAGGAACGACGTAGGGAGCAGGCCCCGGTACTCCTCCCACCACCCCTGCGTCCGGCTCGTCGCCATGCCGACCAAGGCCTCGATCAACTCCTGGTCCATGCAGGCGTAATGAGATGCCAGGCGGCGCAGGCGCTCCTCGCTGACACCGGCGATACCGGCCTCGATGTGGCTCAGCTGGGCGGAGTTCGCCCCCAGCAGGGCTGCCGCCTCGGTCGCCTTCAAGCCTGCGGCGTCCCGCAGTTTGCGCAGTTCAATGCCCAGGCGCATCTGTCGCGCAGTCGGATTCCGCCTCGTCGCCATTCGCCGCTCCCGGCCCAACTCGCAGTGCTGCTTGCCTCGTTCGGGTGTCAGGTTAGGTGAACGGCTTGCTGGGTCACAAATTATAGGCATACCGTCGGTGACGCGTCGCACCCGCTGCGGAACCCCGGGAGTCCCGGAAGCGCACCGCGTCGTCCTGCCAGGGCGGCCGCGCCAATGCCACCGCCCGTCACCCGCCGCACACCCCAACTCCTCTCACCCCCACGGGAGTTCACCCATGCCTCACGACGCCCAGCCCTGGGAGTACGTCGTCCACATCCCGCACGACCCGCGCGCGGTCACCGTCTGTCGCCACACACTGCGCGCGGCACTCACCCTGCACGGCCTGGACCGCGTCACCGACGTGGCGGAACTCCTCGCGACCGAGCTGGTCGCCAACGCCGTACGCCACACCAAGGGCCCGGTCTCCTTCCGCCTCCTCTGGGCGGACGGCGTACTCCGGATCGGCGCGTGGGACGCGGACCCGCTGCTGCCCGAGCCCCCGCCGAGCCCGGCCGCGGACATGGAGGAACAGGGGCGAGGACTCGACCTCGTCAGAGCGTGCGCGGACACGTGGGGCTGGCACCCGCAGCCCGAGGAGGGCGGCGACGCCGGGAAGTACGTCTGGTGCGAACTGGACGCGGCGTAGCACCGGATCTTCCAGAAGGACACGGAGCTGATGCTCCGCAACTTCCGGAGACTGCTCCACGTCCCGTTCCCGGAACCGCGTGACATCGCGATCCTGAACGCGGACCTCACGGAGATCGAACCCATCGAGCGCCGGGTGGACACCCTGTTACGGGTCGACACCGACGACGGCAGCTATCTGCTGGTGCTTGAGGCGCAGGGCAAGAAGGACGAGGCCAAGCGGCGAAGCTGGCCGTACTACCTCTCGTACTTGCATGCGAAGTACCGCTGCCAGCCGGTGCTGATCGTCATGTCGCAGAGCAAGTCGACCGCCGAGTGGGCGGCTCAGCCCATCAAGCTGGGCCTGTCGTACCACCCCTCGCTCGTGGTGCGGCCCTTCGTCCTCGGCCCGGAGAACGTGCCGGTGATCGCGGACGAGAAGGAGGCCGCGAGGGACGTCTCCCTCGCGGTGTTCTCGGCGATTACGCATGGTAGGGGGCGGGGTGCCGCTGCGATACTCAAACCGTTGGCGGCAGTCCTGGAGACAGTGGAACCCGAGGGCGCGGCGGTGTTCGCGCAGCTCGTCGAGTCAGGCCTGGTGGACCCCCAGGCGAAGGAGATCTGGAGGGACTTGATGGCAACGGTGAACTACTTCTTCCGGCACTCGGTGGCGGAGAAGGTGCGGGAAGAAGGCCGGGAAGAAGGCCGGGAAGAAGGCATCGAAAAGGGCATCGTGCGAGAACGTGCCGCCATGGTGCTGCGCATGCTCGACTGGCGCGAGATCGCGGTGCCGGAATCCGTGCGGGAACGCGTACTGGCCTGCACGGATCTTGAGCAGCTGAACGTGTGGGCCAAGCGTGCGGTGCACACGGCCGACGCGGAGGGCCTGTTCGAGGGAGACAAGGACTGAGCCGAAGACAAACGCCGGACGGGCTGGATGTTTTCAGCCCGTCCGGCGTTTGAGGACGAGGCCGAAGGCCGGAAAGAAGGGGGCCTGGGGGCGGAGCCCCCAGTTCGGGAAGGGGCGGGGTGGGGGACA
>NZ_JBHYJH010000226.1:0-11698 GCF_042740445.1 Streptomyces sp. NPDC059003
CTTCGCGCTCGTCCTCAAACGCCGGACGGGCTGGATTTGGAGGTCTTCGCGTGAGTACGGCTTATCCCTTCACCGCCCTTGTCGGGCAGGACGACCTGCGGCTCGCCCTGCTGCT
Source organism: Streptomyces sp. NPDC059003 (assembly GCF_042740445.1). Lineage (NCBI taxonomy): Bacteria > Bacillati > Actinomycetota > Actinomycetes > Kitasatosporales > Streptomycetaceae > Streptomyces > Streptomyces sp. NPDC059003. The sequence continues at coordinate 116 of NZ_JBHYJH010000226.1, forward strand.
CAATGCCGTGAGTCCTGCCGTGGGCGGCGTGCTCGTGCGCGGTGAGAAGGGGACCGCCAAGTCCACCGCCGTGCGGGCGCTGTCCGCGCTGCTGCCGGAGGTGGACGTCGTCGCCGGGTGCCGGTTCTCGTGTGCGCCGGGGGCGCCGGACGCCGCGTGTCCCGACGGGCCGCACGAGGTCGGTGCCGGTACCGCGCGGGCGGCGCGCATGGTGGAGCTGCCCGTCGGCGCGTCCGAGGACCGCCTGGTCGGCGCCCTCGACATCGAGCGGGCGCTCGCGGAGGGCGTGAAGGCGTTCGAGCCGGGGCTGCTCGCCGACGCGCACCGCGGGATCCTCTATGTCGACGAGGTCAATCTGCTCCACGACCACCTGGTCGACCTGCTGCTCGACGCGGCCGCGATGGGGGCCTCGTACGTGGAGCGCGAGGGCGTGTCCGTGCGGCACGCCGCGCGGTTCCTGCTCGTCGGCACGATGAACCCCGAAGAGGGCGAGCTGCGGCCGCAGTTGCTCGACCGGTTCGGCCTGACCGTCGAGGTCGCCGCGTCGCGCGAGCCCGACCAGCGCGTCGAGGTCGTCAGGCGGCGGCTCGCGTACGACGACGACCCGGAGGGGTTCGCCGCGCGCTGGGCCGAGGACGAGCAGGCCGTGCGGGCCCGGATCGTGGCGGCGCGGGCGCTGCTTCCGCAGGTCAGGCTCGGCGACGGCGCGCTGCGGCAGATCGCGGCGACCTGCGCGGCCTTCGAGGTCGACGGGATGCGGGCCGACATCGTGATGGCGCGGACGGCCACGGCGCTCGCGGCCTGGGCGGGGCGCGAGGACGTGCTCGCGGAGGACGTGCGGCAGGCCGCGCTGCTCGCCCTGCCGCACCGGCGGCGGCGCAACCCGTTCGACGCGCCGGGCCTCGACGAGGACAAGCTCGACGAGACGCTTGAGGAGTTCGACGACTCCGGCGACAGCGACGGCGACGACGGCGGTGACGACGACCCGGGGCCCGGTGGCGGCGGCGGGCTGCCGCCGCAGGACCAGGGGCCCGACGCGCCGGAGGGCGGCGACGCCTCCGCCCAGGAGGGTGACGCCGCCGCTCAGGGCGGGGCTGGCGCCAAGGAGCAGCAGCCCGTGCGGGCCGGTGAGCCGTTCCGCGCGAAGGTGCTGAGCGTGCCGGGGCTCGGCGAGGGCGCGGCCGGGCGGCGGTCGCGGGCGCGCACCGAGCACGGCAGGACGACGGGGGCCACGCGGCCCCGGGGGACCCTGACGAAGCTGCATCTGGCGGCCACCGTGCAGGCCGCGGCGCCGCATCAGGTGGCGCGCGGGCGGTCCGGGCGCGGGCTCGTCGTACGCCGTGACGATCTGCGGCAGGCGACGCGCGAGGGGCGCGAGGGGAATCTGGTGCTCTTCGTCGTGGACGCCTCCGGGTCGATGGCGGCGCGGCAGCGGATGGGCGCCGTGAAGGGCGCCGTGCTCTCGCTGCTGCTCGACGCCTATCAGCGGCGGGACAAGGTGGGGCTCGTGACGTTCCGCGGGGCGGCGGCCGATGTGGCGCTGCCTCCCACGTCGTCGGTGGACGCCGCCGCGGCGCGCCTCGAGTCGTTGCCGACGGGCGGGCGGACGCCGCTCGCGGGCGGGCTGCTCAAGGCCCACGAGGTGCTGCGCGTCGAGCGCCTGCGCGATCCGGCGCGGCGGCCGCTGGTCGTCGTCGTGACGGACGGGCGCGCGACCGGCGGCGTGGAGCCGGTGGCGCGGGCCGGACAGGCCGCGCGGCTGTTCGCCGCCGAGGGACACGCGTCCGTGGTCGTCGACTGCGAGTCGGGCCCGGTGCGCCTCGGCCTCGCGCGGCAGCTGGCCGATGAACTCGGCGGGACGGCGGTGACGCTCGACGAGCTGCGGGCGGACTCGATCGCCGGGCTCGTCCGTGATGTACAGGGTGACCACAGGAGGGCCGCGTAATGCCGCAGGGACAGCCGAGTGTCGTACCGGACGACGGTTTGACGACACGTCAGCGCCGGAACCGGCCGCTGGTGATGGTGCACACGGGCATCGGCAAGGGCAAGTCGACCGCCGCCTTCGGGCTCGCGCTGCGGGCGTGGAATCAGGGGTGGCCGGTCGGCGTGTTCCAGTTCGTGAAGTCCGCGAAGTGGAAGGTCGGCGAGGAGAACGCGCTGCGGGTCCTCGGGGCGAGCGGCGAGGGCGGCACCGTCGACTGGCACAAGATGGGCGAGGGCTGGTCGTGGGTGCAGCGCGACGACCAGCAGGACAACGAGGACAAGGCGCGGGAGGGCTGGGAGCAGGTCAAGCGGGATCTGGCCGCCGAGACCTACCGCCTGTACGTGCTCGACGAGTTCGCCTATCCCCTGCACTGGGGGTGGATCGACGTCGAGGAGGTCGTGGCGGTGCTGCGGGACCGGCCCGGGAACCAGCACGTGGTGATCACCGGGCGGAACGCGCCGGCCCCGCTGCTCGACTTCGCCGATCTCGTCACCGACATGTCCAAGGTCAAGCACCCGATGGACGCCGGTCAGAAGGGTCAGCGGGGCATCGAGTGGTAGCGCGCGTCGTCATCGCGGCGCCGTCGTCCGGGAGCGGCAAGACGACGGTCGCGACCGGGCTCATGGCCGCCTTCACGGAGGCGGGGCTCGCCGTGTCGCCCCACAAGGTGGGCCCGGACTACATCGATCCCGGCTACCACTCCCTGGCCACGGGGCGGCCCGGGCGGAACCTGGACGCGTATCTGTGCGGGCCCGACCTGATCGGGCCGCTGTTCGCGCACGGCGCCGCGGGGTGCGACCTCGCGGTCGTCGAGGGTGTGATGGGTCTGTACGACGGCGCGGCGGGGCAGGGCGAGCTCGCGTCCACCGCGCATGTCGCCAAGCTGCTGCGGGCGCCCGTCGTCCTCGTCGTCGACGCGTCGTCGCAGTCGCGGTCCGTGGCCGCGCTGGTGCACGGGTTCGCCTCGTGGGATCCGGAGGTGCGGATCGGTGGGGTGATCCTCAACAAGGTGGGGTCCGCGCGGCACGAGGAGTTGCTGCGGGACGCCCTGGACTCTTCCGGGGTGCCGGTGCTCGGGGCGCTGCGGCGGGCGCCTCAGGTGCGGGCTCCCTCGCGGCATCTCGGGCTCGTTCCGGTTGCCGAGCGGCGGGGGGAGGCGGTGGCTTCTGTGGGGGCGTTGGCCTCGCAGGTGCGGGAAGGGTGTGACCTGGAGGGGATTCTGGCGCTGGCGCGCAGTGCCGACACCTGGCCGGGGGCCTCTTGGGAGCCGTTTGTCGGCCTTCGGCCTCGTCCTCAAGCGCCGGACGGGCTGGATGGTCACGCTGCGCGCTCGTCCTCAAACGCCGGACGGGCTGGAACTCCCGTCGTCGCTCTCGCCGGTGGGGCCGCCTTCTCCTTCTCGTACGCCGAGCACGCCGAGATGTTGGCCGCCGCGGGCGCCGAGGTCGTGCGGTTCGATCCGTTGCACGATGAAGAACTGCCCGACGGGACGCGCGGGGTGGTCATCGGGGGTGGGTTCCCTGAGGTGTACGCGCCTGAGCTGTCCGCCAACGAGCCGTTGCGGAAGGCCGTGGCGGCGCTGGCGGAGAGCGGGGCGCCGGTGGCGGCCGAGTGCGCGGGGCTGCTGTATCTGGCGCGGGAGTTGGACGGCAAGCCGATGTGCGGTGTGCTCGACGTGACGGCGCGGATGACGGAGCGGCTGACTCTGGGGTACCGGGAGGCCGTCGCCGTGTCCGACAGTGTGCTCGCGGCCGCGGGCACCCGCACGCGCGGGCACGAATTCCACCGCACCGCCGTCGAACCGGGCGCGGGGGCGGCTCCCGCCTGGGGCTTGCACGCTCCTGAACGGCGTGTCGAAGGTTTCGTACAACGGGGTGTACACGCGAGTTATCTGCACACGCACTGGGCCGCCCAGCCCGGGATCGCCCGTCGGTTCGTGGAGAGGTGCGCGACAGGATGAGCAGCAGCAGGCTGATCGGCGTCGGGGTCGGCCCCGGGGACCCCGAGCTCGTCACCGTCAAGGGCGTGGCCGCGCTGCGCGGCGCGGACGTCGTCGTCGTGCCCGTGATGGACACCGGGGAGCGCGGGCGCGCCGAGGCGACCGTGCTGCACTACGTGCCCGAGGACAAGGTCGTCCGGGTCGTGTTCGCGCTCAACGAGCGCACCGACCGGGCCCGGCGCGAGGCCGCCTGGGACGCGGCGGGCGAGCGGGTCGCCCAGCTGCTGCGCGCGCACGACACCGTGGCGTTCGCGACGATCGGGGACCCCAACGTGTACTCGACGTTCACGTATCTCGCGCAGACCGTCGGCGAGCTCGTGCCGGACGCGGCCGTCGAGACCGTGCCGGGCATCACCGCCATGCAGGACCTCGCCGCGCGCAGCGGTGCCGTCCTGACCGAGGGCACCGAACCGCTGACGCTGGTGCCGGTGACGGCCGGCGCCGCCGTGCTCAAGGACGCGCTCGCGGGACCCGGCACGGTGGTGGCGTACAAGTTCGGGCGGCTCGCGCACGAGGTGGCGGCGGCGCTGCGGGAGACCGGGCGCACCGAGGACGCGGTGTGGGGCTCGGCGCTCGGGCTCGCGGACGAGTCCATCCGCGGGGCCGCCGACCTGGGCGACGAGCCGCTGCCGTATCTGTCGACGCTCATCGCGCCCCCGCGGCGCGCGGGCGGGCGGGGCGGCAAGCTGTGAGGCCCGCCCGCTCAGCCGGATCGGCCGGATCAGTCGGATCAGCCGGATCAGTCGGAGAGGCCCACCACCAGCCAGATGAAGCCCGCCCCGGCGACCGTGCACAGCAGGGTCGAGCGCGCCGGGTGGTCGTGGTGGGCCTCGGGCAGGATCTCGGCGGCGGCGAGGTAGAGGAGCACGCCGCCGAAGAAGCCGAGATATCCGCCCAGCAGTTGCTCCGGAATGGTGAAGAGCAGCGTGGACGCGGCGCCCGCCACGGGGGCCACGGCGTCCGCGAAGAGCATCGCGAGGGCCCGGCGGCGCGCGTTCCCGTACAGGCGCGTGATCGTGTACGTGTTGAAGCCGTCCGCGAAGTCATGGGCGACGACGGCGACCGCGACGGCCGCGCCCATGCCGCCGCCCACCTGGAACGCGGCGCCGATCGCGACGCCGTCCATGGCGCTGTGCCCGACCATCGCGGCCGCCGCCGTCAGACCCACCTCGGGCGTCCTGCCGCCGTGCTCGTCCGCCCCGTGCGCGGCCCTGCGCAGCGCGAGCAGCCGCTCCACGACGTGCGCGAACAGAAAGCCCGCGACGGTGAGGAGCAGCGCCGCCGGCACCCCGAACACCGGGCCGCCGGCCGCGTCGAGCGCCTCCGGGAGGAGGTCGAGCCCGACCACGCCGAGCATCAGGCCGCCCGCGAGGCCGAGCACCAGATGGCGCCGGTCGGTGACGCGCCCGGCCGTCCAGCCGCCGACCAGGGTCATCAGGAACGCGCCGAGCGCCACGAACACCGCCATGCGCTCTTGCTAGCCGATCGTCCCCGCAGCCGCTAACCGACGTCCCCCGTCCGAACGGCGCGCGCGGCGCCCCGCGCGCTCCCCGCACACCCGGCGGGCTCCCCCGCAGACCGTTCGCTTCTCCCCGTACGAGAGGACCCCACCATGGCCGACGCCGCCGCCCCCACCGGCAAGGTGACGTTCGTCGGCGCCGGTCCTGGCGCCGCCGACCTGCTCACTTTCCGTGCCGCACGGGCCATCGCCGACGCCGACGTCGTGATCTGGGCGGCCAGCCTGGTGCAGGCCGAGGTCCTTGAGCACGCCCGGGACGGCGCGGAGGTCCTGGACTCGGCCGCGCTGTCCCTGGAGGACGTCGTGGCCGTCTACGAGCGGGCGGCGGCGACGGGGCTGCGGGTGGCGCGGATCCACTCCGGGGACCCGGCGCTGTGGGGCGGCACGCAGGAGCAGCTGGACGCGTGCGCGCGCATCGGCATCGCCACGGAGATCGTGCCGGGCGTCTCGTCGTTCTCGGCGGTGGCGGCCGTCGCCGGGCGCGAACTGACCGTCCCGGAGGTCGCGCAGTCCGTGATCCTCACGCGCCTCGGCGGCGGCAAGACGCCGATGCCGCCCGGCGAGGAGGTCCGGGAGTTCGCGCGGCACGGCACGACGATGGCGGTGTTCCTCTCGGCGGCCCGCAGCGGCCAGCTGGTGCGCGAACTCCTCGAAGGCGGCTACCCGACATCGACGCCCGTCGTCGTCGCGCACCAGGCGACCTGGCCCGAGGAACTGATCCTGACCTGCACCGTCGGCACCCTGGAGGAGACGGTCAAGGAGCACCGGCTGTGGAAGCACACGCTGTTCCTCGTCGGCCCGGCCCTGTCCGCGCACGGCACGCGCTCGCACCTCTACCACCCCGGCCACTTCCACGGCTTCCGCAAGGCGGACCCCCAGGCCCGCGCCGAACTCCGCGCCGAGAGGCCCCGCCCGTGATCACGGTCATCGGTACGGCGCCGGACACCCCCCTGGACGCGACGGCCCGGGAGGCGGTGCGGACGGCGCACTTGGTGGTGGGCACGCGACGGCACGTGGAGACGGCCGGGATACCGGCGGGGACGGAACGGGTGGTCCTGGGGCCTTTGGCGCCTGCGTTCACAGCTATCGAGCGGTACGTACCAGCCCGTCCGGCGTTTGAGGACGAGGCCGCAGGCCGATCAACGGCAACCAAGCCAACGGTGGTCGTACTGGCGGACGGCGACCCAGGATTCTTCGGCATCGTACGCGCCCTGGCGGAACGCTTCGGCCCGCAGGCCCTGGACGTCCGTCCAGGCATCTCCCCCGTAGCAGGCGCCTTCGCCAGCATAGGGCTGCCGTGGGACGACGCCGTCGTCGTCAGCGCCCACGGCGGAGAGATACGGACCGCGGTCAACACCTGCCGCGCCCACCCGAAGGTCGCCGTCCTCACAGGACCAGACCACGGCCCCGCCGAACTCGGCGGGGAACTCGCCCGGCGTACGGAACGCCGCACCCTGATCGTCGCGTCGGCGCGCGAACGCGTCGAGCGGGTGACGCCCGCGGAGGCCGCAGCCCGCGACTGGGGCGACGCGGTGAGCGTCGTGCTGTGCCTGGACGAGGAGCGGGCCCCCGCGCCGGGACGCACCGTCGCGGGGGCGCGCCCGGCGCCCGCCCAATGGGCCCTGGGCGAGGACGAGTTCGTCCACCGCGACTCGATGATCACCAAGTTCGAGGTGCGGGCCCTCGCGCTCGCCCGGCTCGGGCCGCGCGTCGGCGACCTGGTGTGGGACATCGGCGCGGGCTCCGGGTCGGTGGCGGTGGAGTGCGCGCGGCTCGGCGCGGCCGCCGTGGCCGTGGAGAAGACCGCCGACGGCGTGGGGCGCATCCGCGCCAACGCGGCCGCGCACGGCGTCGACGTCCAGGCCGTGCACGGGGCCGCGCCCACGATTCTGTCCGATCTCGCCGACCCCGACGCGGTGTTCGTCGGCGGGGGCGGGCGCGAGCTGCCCGCGATCGTGACGGTGTGCGCGCGGCGGGCCCGGCGGGCCGTCGTGGTGGCGCTCGCCGCGCTCGACCGGGTGCCGGCCGTGCGTGCCGCGCTGCTGTCCGCCGGGTACGACTGCGACGGCGTGCTGCTGCAGTCGTCGCGGTTCGCGCCGCTGCCGGGCGACGTGACGCGGCTCGCCGCGACGCATCCGGTGTTCCTGGTGTGGGGCACGCGCCCGGATCCTGCCCTCGGCAGGCGGTCGACTCCCTTGATCGAAGGAGTGGTTCAGTGATCGGTCTGATCTCGGCCACGAAGGCGGGCGCGCGCGCCCGTGCGCGGCTCGCCGCCGCGTGGCCCGCCCGGACGCGGGTGTACGACGGGTCCGTACGGGAGGCCTTCGAGCGGGCCTTCCGGGAGTGCGAGCAGGTGGTGTGCTTCCTTGCCGTCGGCGCGGTGGCTCGGCTCGCCGCGCCGCTGCTGGTGGGCAAGGTGTCCGACCCGGGGGTGGTGTGCGTCGATGAGGGTGGGCGGTTCGCGGTGGCCCTGCTGGGCGGGCACGGTGGGGGTGCGAACGCGCTGGCCCGGGAGGTGGGGGACCTCCTCGGGGCCGAGCCCGTCATCACCACCGCCACCGATGCGGTGGCCGTGCCGGGGCTGGACACGCTGGGGCTCCCTGTCGAGGGGGATGTCGCCGGGGTGACCCGGGCCATGTTGGACGGGGAGCCCGTTGCCTTGGAGGCGGAGGTTGTCTGGCCGCTGCCTGCCCTGCCGCCGAATGTGACGGCTCGGTCGGATGGGGCTGTGCCCACCCGTCCCGCCCTGCGGGACGCCTGCCCACAGCGCGCATCCCTGCGGGTTACGGATCGCGTGCTCCAACCCGCCGACGGCCAAGTAGTCCTGCGGCCCGCCTCTCTCGTCGTCGGCGTCGGTGCCAGCAGAGGTGTGGGGGTTGATGAAGTTCTTGCGCTCGTACGGGGATGTCTGCGGGATGCCGGGCTCTCGCCCGATTCCGTGCGGGAGGTGGCCACCGTCGACGCCAAGGGGGACGAGCCGGGGGTCGTCGGGGCCGCCGCGCGGCTCGGGGTGCCGCTGGTGACGTACGCCGCCGAGGAGTTGGCGGGGGTCGACGTACCGCATCCCTCCGGGGCGCCGCTCGCCGCCGTGGGGACGCCGTCCGTGGCGGAGGCCGCGGCGCTCGCGCGTGGGGGTGAACTCCTCGTGCCCAAGCGGAAGTCGGAGCGCGCGGACGGCAGGCCCGCCATGGCGACGTGTGCCGTCGCGAGACGGACGCGTGGGCGGCTCGCTCTCGTGGGGATCGGGCCCGGCGCGCGCGACCTGCTCACGCCGCGCGCCCGCGACGAACTGCGGCGCGCCGCCGTGGTCGTGGGCCTCGACCAGTACGTCGACCGGATCAGGGACCTGCTGCGGCCCGGCACGAAGGTCCTGGAGTCGGGGCTCGGCGCCGAGGAGGAGCGGGCCCGCACCGCCGTGGACGCGGCGCGGCGGGGGCAGGCGGTCGCGCTGATCGGGTCGGGGGACGCGGGCGTGTACGCGATGGCGTCGCCCGCGCTCGCCGAGGCGGGCGACGACATCGACGTGGTCGGCGTACCGGGCGTGACGGCCGCGCTCGCCGCCGCGGCGGTGCTCGGCGCGCCGCTCGGCCACGACCACGTGTCGATCAGCCTGTCCGACCTGCACACGCCGTGGGACGTCATCGAGCGCAGGGTGCGCGCGGCGGCCGTCTCCGACCTCGTCGTGACCTTCTACAACCCGCGCAGCCGGGGCCGGGACCGGCAGCTGCCGAAGGCCCTCGCGCTGCTCGCCGAGCACCGGGCGCCGACGACGCCCGTAGGGGTCGTACGCAACGCGTCGCGCGCGGACGAGAGCGCGCGCCTGACGACGCTGGCCGGGCTCGACCCGGCAGGCGTCGACATGATGACCGTCGTGACCGTCGGCAACACCGCGACCCGCGAGGTCGCGGGCCGCATGGTGACGCCGCGCGGCTACCGCTGGCAGCGCCCCGCGACCGAGGAGACCGAGTGAGCACTCCGCCCCCCGCCCTGCTCATCGCCGGCCACGGCACCCGCGACGCCGCCGGGGCCGCCGCCTTCCGCGACTTCGTCCAGGAGCTGGCGCGCCGCAAACCCGGCCTGCCCGTCGCGGGCGGCTTCATCGAGCTGTCGGCGCCGCCGCTCGCCGATGCCGTGGCCGAGCTCGTCGAGCGGGGCGTCACCCGCTTCGCGGCCGTGCCACTGATGCTGGTGTCCGCCGGGCACGCCAAGGGCGACATCCCGGCGGCCCTGGCCCGCGAGAAGGAGCGCCACCCCGGCATCTCGTACACCTACGGCCGCCCGCTCGGCCCGCACCCGTCGGTCCTGAAGGTCCTGCAGCGCCGTCTCGACGAGGTCGTCGGCGACCTCGTCGAGTCGGCCGAGGAGCGGGCCGGGGTCACCGTGCTCCTGGTGGGGCGCGGTTCGACGGATCCGGACGCCAACGCCGAGGTGTTCAAGGCGGCGCGGCTGCTGTGGGAGGGGCGCGGCTACGCGGGTGTGGAGACCGCGTTCGTGTCGCTCGCGGCGCCCGACGTGCCGGCGGGGCTCGACCGGTGCGCGGCGCTCGGCGCGCGCCGCGTCGTGGTGCTCCCGTACTTCCTGTTCACCGGCGTCCTGCCGGACCGCGTGCGGCAACAGGCCGACGCGTGGGCGGCGGCGCACCCGGAGGTGCGGGTGCGCTGCGCCGCTGTGATCGGCCCCGAGGAGGAGCTGATCGAGCTGGTCGTCGAGCGGTACGAGGAGGCGCTGCGGGGCGATCTCCGCATGAACTGCGACACCTGCGTGTACCGGATCGCGCTGCCCGGCTTCGAGGACAAGGTGGGCCTGCCGCAGCAGCCGCACTTCCACCCCGACGACGACGGCCACCACCCCCACCACCACGGGCCGGAGCACGGCCACGAGCACCATCACGGAGACCATGCACACGCGCACTGATCCCATGACGCCCCCGCACGGGGGACCGGCCGCCGACGGCGACGTGGACCTGCGGCATCACGGCGACGCGGAGGTACGGGGCGAGGGCCTCGTCGACCTCGCCGTCAACGTCCGCTCCGGTACGCCGCCGCTGTGGCTGAAGCAGCACGTCGCCGCGTCCCTCGACGGGCTCGCCGCCTATCCGGACGGGCGCCCTGCGCGGGCCGCCGTGGCCGCGCGGCACGGTGTCGCGCCGGAGCGGGTGCTCCTGACGGCGGGCGCCGCCGAGGCGTTCGTGCTGCTCGCGCGGGCGCTGCGGGTGCGGCGGCCCGTGGTCGTGCATCCGCAGTTCACGGAGCCGGAGGCGGCGCTGCGGGACGCCGGGCACGCGGTGGGGCGGGTGCTGCTGCGGGAGGAGGACGGCTTCCGGCTCGATCCCGCGGCGGTCCCCGACGACGCGGACCTGGTCGTCGTCGGCAACCCGACGAATCCGACGTCGGTGCTTCACCTCGCGGCCGACCTCGCCCGTCTGGCCCGGCCGGGGCGGTTCCTCGTGGTGGACGAGGCCTTCATGGACGCGGTGCCGGGCGAGCGGGAGTCGCTCGCGGGCCGGACGGACGTGCCGGGCCTCGTGGTGCTGCGCAGCCTCACCAAGACCTGGGGCCTGGCCGGGCTGCGCATCGGCTACGTCCTGTCCGACCCGTCGGCGATCGCCGCCCTCGCCCGGGCCCAGCCGCTGTGGCCCGTGTCGTCGCCTGCGCTCGCGGCGGCGGAGGCGTGCGTGTCGCCGCGGGCGCTCGCGGAGGCGGGCCATGTCGCCCACCGGGTCGCCGTCGACCGCCGCCACCTCGTGGCGGGCCTCGGCGAGCTGCCCGGCGTGCGGGTGGCGGGCCCGGCGGAGGGCCCCTTCGTCCTGGTCCGCGTTCCCGACGCGGCGGCTGTCCGGGAACGGCTGCGGGGGGCGGGGTTCGCGGTGCGGCGCGGCGACACGTTTCCTGGCCTGGGGCCTGACTGGGTACGGGTCGCCGTCCGCGACCGCCCCACGACGGACGCCTTCCTCACGGCCTTGCGGCCGCTCCTCGGCTAGCCGCCGCAGCCGCCGACGGCGGGCAACCCCCGCGGGGGGCGTCCCCCGCCGTCCGACTGGAAACGGGCGGGCGGGTGGGATGCGCCTCCGGCCCGCCGCGT
>NZ_JBHYJH010000227.1:0-11579 GCF_042740445.1 Streptomyces sp. NPDC059003
GTGTACGCGTACACCGCCCCCCCTCACCCGTACCTCACGACCTCACAGGTGGTCGTACATGTCCCGCTCGCGTCGTCGGCGCGCGACCGCCGCGAACAGGGCGCCCGCCGCGAGCAGCGCCGCGGCGATCCCCGAGGCCAGCCAGGCGCCCGACGACCCGGTGTCCGGCAGCGACGGCGGCCCGGTCGGCGACCCGGACGTGGGCGGCGGCGTCGGCTCGGTCGGCGTCGGGGGCTCGGTGGGCTCCGACGGCGAAGGCGACGGGGACGGGGGTTCGGTCGGCTCCGACGGGGAGGGCGAAGGCGACGGAGACTCCGACGGGGACGGTGACGGGGAGGGCGAGGGGGATTCAGACGGCGAGGGGGACGGGGAGGGCGACTCCGACGGCGAAGGCGACGGCGAGGGAGACGGGGACTCCGAGGGGGACGGAGACGGGGACGGAGACGGCGAGGGGGACGGCGAAGGTGAAGGCGAGGGAGACGGCGACTCGGACGGCGAAGGCGACGGGGACGGAGACGGCGACTCGGACGGGGATGGGGACGGAGACGGCGAGGGCGACTCCGAAGGCGAGGGCGAAGGCGACGGGGACGGCGACGGAGACGGGGACTCCGACGGCGAAGGTGAGGGCGACGGGGACGGCGTCGGCGGCAGCACCAGTTCGTCCACCACCCACGGCGCCTCCGTCGCGAGCAGCCGCCGCGTCGTGCCGTCGGGCTGGCGCCGGTCACCGGCGATGGCGATCTTGTTCCAGGTGCGCTCGCCGCCCTCGAACGGCTCGCCGCCCGGGGTGCGTTCGGGCACGTCCATGGTCCAGCGCAGCGTGTACCGCTCCCCCGCCGAGAACACATGGTCGCCGAAGTCGAAGCGGATCGAGCGGATCCGGCTCCAGTCGGTGACCTGGTCGGCGGGCACGAACGACGGGTCGGGCTCGCCGTCGCACTGGAAGGGGGCGCTGCTGTCGGGGGTGTTGTCCATCTCGGGGCGGCACGGGTCGGCCTCCTCCGAGTAGGTGATCGTCACGGGCGCCGAGCCCGCGTCGATCGGCCCGGTGAGCGTCGGCCGCCACTCGCTGGTGACGTCGTCCCCGTACCGCCCGCTGGTGACGCCGGTGGTGTCGGGGGCGGGCAGCAGGTCGTAGGCGACGACGTTGGTGAGGGCGGTGTTGCCCATGTTGCCGAGGACCGTGCGGTACTCGACGGTGCCGCCGACGGTCGACTGGCCGACCTCGTCCTCCTTGCCGGGCACCTCCGCGGAGCCCTTGAACGCGTCGTCCTTGTCGCCCTTGACCTCCTTGGTGACGAACAGGGCGGAGGACTCGGCGATGGCGAAGTCGTCGGTGGCCTCGGCGACGTTCTCGCTGGTGTTGCCGTCGCCGTCGATGTCGTGGCGGTCGGTGGTGCGGGTGTTGATGGGCCGCTCGGCGTCGTAGAGGCCCGCGCGGTTGCCCGCGTAGTCGGCGTCGCCCGGGGAGCCGCCGTAGGTGCCGCTGGCGACGCCCGGCTCGACGGTCGTGCGGAAGGTGTAGACGCAGGCGGAGTCGTCGGCGGGGATCTCGGCGCCGGGTTCGGCGGTGAGCTCGACGCGGGTGCGGCCGCCGGGGATCTCGGGGCCTTCGGTGACCGTCTCGGCGAAGCGGTCGCCCGCGGGGCAGTAGTCGGGCTGGTCGTCGGCGAGGGTCCAGGAGCCCTTCACGTACGAGAGCTGGCGCGGCACCAGGTCCACGAAGCGCGGGCGCAGCGGCGAGGAGCCGGTGCGGTAGCGGTCGTTGGTGAGGGTCACGGTCCAGGTGTGGCTGCCGCCGGGGCCGACCGGGGCCGGGTCGGTGGACTTGGCGAGGTCGGGCTGGGACACCTCGGGCTCGATGTGGAAGCTCGTGCAGGACTCCTCGTCGGCGGTGCCGCTGCTGCCGGTGAGGCCCAGCTGCGCGCAGTTGTCGATGTCGCCGCTGCCGCCGGGGATCTCGGAGCCGTCGGCGCGGCCGGAGATCTGGACGACGAGGTTGGTGCCTGCGGCGAGGCCCGGCACATTGACGCGTACGGAGACGAGGTCGCCGAGGCCGCTGAGGTCGATGGTCTGCCCGGACGGGGTGATCGTCTCGGTGCTGCCGTCGCGCCGGGTCACGACCACCGACCAGTCGCCGCCGTACGTCCCGCCGGACGGCGTGGACAGGCTCAGCGTCTGGGGGTCGAACCCGTTGGGCAGGGCGTCGGTGACGCGGGCGTCGGCGGCGTCCGTGCCGGTGTTGCCGAAGCGCAGCACGTACGACACGCGCTGGCCGTCGGCGGCGAGCGGCGGGTCGACGGACTTGTCGAGGGTGCCGGACACCTCGCCGCCGCCGGTGCCGACGACGGTGTCGGCCGTGTCCGTCTTGGTGATCTTGTCGGTCCCGGGCCCGTAGGGGTCGCCGGTGATGGACGCGGTGTCGGTGAGCGTGGTGCCGTCGGCGACGCTGTCGCGCACCTTCACGCGGATCTCGTGCACGACGCCGTACGGATAGCTCTTCACCTGCGCCAACTGGTCGCCGGGCCGGTCGGGTTCGGTGTCGACGGGCCAGGTGATGGTGCGGGTCGCCGGGTCGTAGGTGTAGCCCGCGGGGGTGGCGTCGACGAGGTCGACGCCTTCGGGGAGCACGTCGGTGAGGACGGCGTTCTCCAGGGCGAGATTGCCGCGCGGGCGGTTGGAGTTGCGCGGGTCGTTGGTGGCGGTGACCTTGTACGTGATGGTCTCGCCGGGCCGGGCGCGGGAGGGGCCCTCCTTGCGGATGGCCGGGTTGGGCTCGGCGGTCACCTCGACTTCGGCGTCGTCGGCGCTCGGGGTGCCGTCGCCGTTGGAGGCGGTCGCGGACATCTCCGCCTTCTGCGGGCCCGGCGGCGTCCAGTAGTCCTCGGTGGGCCAGCTGACGGTGAGCTGGGAGCTCTGGCCGCTGGCGATGGAGCTGTAGGTGACGGTCACGGTGCCGTCGTCGTTCGCGGTGACGCTCTCGACGCCCGGCGGATACGGCTGCGACACCACGCCCTTGCCGGAGGCGCCCGGCGGCGGCGTGAAGGTGACGGTCACGTCCTGGCAGTCGCCGGGGATCGAGCACTGGATGAACCCGTTGTACGTGACGTGGTCGCCCGCCGGCACCGGCGAGGTGCCGGGGTCGAGCCGGACGCTCATGCGCGGGTCGGCGCGGGCCGCGCTGTCGTAGGGCACGAGGGCGAGCGCCGCGAGGGCGGCGACGAGCACGGCGACCGCGACGCCGAGGGCGCGACGGTACCGGTGGGCGATGGGGACCACAGCACTTCCGACCACGAGGGGACGAGGACGCGTCAACTGTGGGCCGCAGAGCCCCGCACAGACCCTCACGACAGGGCGATAAGCAGCTTTTTCACCCGAAAGGCCCCGCACCTCCTGGTGCGGGGCCTTTCGGGCCGTTGCGGGCGGCTCTTCGTCAGCCGGTGTTCCTCAGGCCCGCCGCCACGCCGTTCACCGTGAGCAGCAGGGCGCGCGCGAGGAGCGGGTCGGGCTCCCCGTCGGCGGACCTCTGCCGCTTGAGCAGGGCGACCTGGAGGTACGAGATCGGGTCCAGGTAGGCGTCACGGATGGCGAACGTCTGCTGGAGCGCCGGCTGGGCGTCGAGCAGCCGGTCCTCGCCGGTGACCTTCAGGACCTCCGCGACGGTCAGCGCGTGCTCGGCCTCGATGGCGTCGAACACGTGCTTGAGCTCGTCGGGGACGAGCGTGTCGACGTAGTGGCGGGCGATGCGCAGATCCGTCTTGGCCAGCGTCATCTCGACGTTGGAGATGAAGTTCCGGAAGAAGTGCCAGTGCTCGTGCATCTCGTCGAGGACGGTGTCGAGCCCGGCCTCGCGCAGCGCCTTGAGGCCGGAGCCCACGCCGAACCAGCCGGGCACGATCTGCCGCGACTGCGTCCAGCCGAACACCCACGGGATGGCGCGCAGCCCGTCGAGGGAGACGCCCGAGCCGGGCCGGCGCGAGGGGCGCGAGCCGAGGTGCAGGTCGGCGAGCTGGTCGACGGGGGTCGAGGCGAGGAAGTACGGCGGCAGGTCCGGGTCCTCGACGAGCTTGCGGTACGCGGAGTGCGCGGCGTCGGAGACGACGTCCATGGCGGCGTCCCAGCGGGCCAGGGCCTCGTCGGACTGGCGCGGCGCGGTGTGCAGGGCGGAGGCCTGCAGCGTCGCGGCCACCGTCAGCTCCAGGTTCTCCCGGGCCAGGGACGGCACGAGGTACTTGTCGGAGATGACCTCGCCCTGCTCGGTGACCTTGATCTCGCCCTCCAGGGTGCCCCAGGGCTGGGCGAGGATCGCGTCGTGCGAGGGGCCGCCGCCGCGGCCGACGGTGCCGCCGCGGCCGTGGAAGAGGCGCAGCCGCACCCCGTACCGGTGGGCGACGTCACGAAGCCGCCGCTGCGCCCGGTGGATCTCCCACTGCGAGGTCGTGATGCCGCCGAACTTCGACGAGTCCGAGTAGCCCAGCATGACCTCCTGCACGTCGCCGCGCAGGGCGACCAGGCGGCGGTACGAGGGGTCGGCGAGCATGCCGTCGAGGATGACGTCGGCGGCGCGCAGCTCGTCCGTGGTCTCCAGGAGCGGCACGATGCCGATCTTCGCCCAGCCCGCGTGCAGGTCGATCAGGCCCGCCTCGCGGGCGAGGACGGCGGCGGCGAACACGTCGTCGGCGCCCTGGCACATGGAGATGATGTACGACTCGATGACCTCGGGCCCGAAGACGGCGAGGGCCTTCTTGACGGTCTCGAAGACGCCGAGGGTCTTCTGCCCGGCGGCGTCCAGGGGCGCCGGGCTCGGCGCGAGCGGGCGACGGGACCGCAGCTCCTTGGCGAGCAGCTTCTGCCGGTACTCGCGCGGCATGTCCGCGTACCGCCAGGACTCCTCGCCGAGCCGGTCGAAGAGCTGGCCGAGCGCGTGGTGGTGGGCGTCCGCGTGCTCGCGCACGTCCATGGTGGCGAGCTGGAGGCCGAACGCGGCGAGCGTGCGGATGGTGCGGTTCATCCGGCCGTCGGCGAACAGGGCGCCCTTGTGGGCGCGCAGCGACGTCTGGATCAGCGTGAGGTCGTGCAGGAGCTCCGCGGTGCCCAGGTAGTCGCGGCCCGGCTCGTGCGCGGTGCCCTTGGCCAGGCGCTGCTTGGTGTTCTCCAGCTTCTGCCGGATGCAGGTGGCCTTGAGGCGGTAGGGCTCCTCGGCGTTGAGGCGCTTGTAGCGGGGGCTGATCTCGGGCAGTCGCTCCAGGTCGCCCTGGAGGGAGGCGAGGAGTTCCTCGGTGGCGCCGGTGTAGCGGATGGAGTTGGACAGGAAGCCGCGGAGCTCGTCGATCAGCTCCAGGGCGTCGTTGATGCCGTGCTCGTGCTGGAGGATCAGGACGTCCCAGGTGACGTCGGGCGTCACGTTCGGGTTGCCGTCGCGGTCGCCGCCGATCCAGGTGCCGAAGGTCAGCGGCCGGGAGCCCTCGGGCAGCTGGACGCCGACGCGCTCCAGCTCGGCGGTGAGGTCCTCGAGCACGTCGCCGACGGCGCCGGCGTGCAGCTCGTCCAGGTAGTAGATGGCGTTGCGGGCCTCGTCGGCGGGCTCGGGGCGGACGACCCGCAGCTCGTCGGTCTGCCACACCAGGTCGATGTTCTCGGCGAGGCGGACGTCGTGGCGGCGCCGGTCGGACTCGATGACCGGGGTCTCCAGGAGGGCGGCGACGCGGCGCAGCTTGTTCAGGACGGAGCGGCGGGCGGCCTCCGTCGGGTGGGCGGTGAAGACGGGGCGCACGTTCAGGTGCTCCACGGTCTGGCGCAGGTGCTCGGGGTCGGCGTCCTTGAGCCGGTCCGCGGTGCGGGCGAGCAGCCCGCCCTCGGCGGCGCGCTTGGCGCGCAGCTCACGGCCGCGGTGCACCTGCTCGGTGACGTTCGCGAGGTGGAAGTACGTGGAGAAGGCGCGCACCAGCTTGGCGGCGGTCTCCAGCTCCGTGCCGCCGAGCAGCCTGGCGGCGGCCTCGCCGTCCTCGCGGGTCAGGCGGCGGACCTTCTCGACGAGGTCGAGGAGCTCGGGGCCCTCCTGGCGTACGAGGGTCTCGCCGAGGAGGTCGCCGAGGCGGCGGATGTCGGCGCGCAGCTCGCTGTTCGCGGTGGCCGTCGCGGTGCGGGCGTCGGCCTTCGGGGCGGTCTGGTCGTCGGCACTGCTCACAGGTGCGGCTCCTTGCGGTGAATCCCGGCCCTTCGGGGCGTCGGGAGACGGGGTGGGCACGTCTGGGAGGGGTCCCGGCCGGTGAACCGGGGGAGATAACAGAGCGGACCGCGCTGTCCGACCGATCCAAGGATAGGTGTCGATGCGATCCAGCCGTTTCGCGGCCTCTTGCCGCGGCACCACGCGCTGCAATACTTACGTGGCCGTAGGTTACGGTCCCGTAGGCCCCGTATACGTGGGCCGCTCCGCGGGCACTCGCCCTCCCGGCACCTGGCACGTGCCGTCACCCTCGACCCCCCAGGGGAACGCCCAATGACCACAAGCCCCGATGTCATCGAAGGATCCCAGGGGGCGCCTGACGGCGCCCCGCTCCCGTCCGCGACGCTGGGCGGCGAGCAGAAGCGGTCCCTCGAGCAGATCACGCTCCTCCTCTTCATCACCGTCCCGTTCCTGGCCCTCGTCGCGGCGGTGCCGCTGGCCTGGGGCTGGGGCGTGAGCTGGCTCGACCTCGGCCTGCTCGTCCTCATGTACTACGTGGGCTGCCACGGCATCACGATCGGCTTCCACCGCTACTTCACGCACGGCTCGTTCAAGGCGAAGCGCCCGCTGCGGATCGCGCTGGCGGTCATGGGCTCCCTCGCCGTGGAGGGCCCCCTCGTCCGCTGGGTCGCCGACCACCGCAAGCACCACAAGTTCTCGGACGCCGAGGGCGACCCGCACTCGCCGTGGCGGTACGGCGAGACCGTGCCCGCGCTGATGAAGGGCCTGTGGTGGGCGCACGTCGGCTGGATGTTCGACGAGGAGCAGACCCCGCAGGACAAGTACGCGCCCGACCTGATCAAGGACCCGGCGATCCGCGCCGTCTCGCGCCAGTTCATCCTGTGGACGATCGTCTCGCTCGCGCTGCCGCCGGTGGTGGGCGGCCTGGTCACCATGTCCTGGTGGGGCGCCTTCACCGCGTTCTTCTGGGGCTCACTCGTCCGTGTGGCGCTCCTGCACCACGTCACGTGGTCCATCAACTCCATCTGCCACGCGGTCGGCAAGCGCCCCTTCAAGTCCCGTGACCGCTCCGGGAACGTGTGGTGGCTCGCCGTGCTGTCCTGCGGCGAGTCCTGGCACAACCTGCACCACGCCGACCCGACGTCCGCGCGCCACGGTGTGATGCGCGGCCAGATCGACTCGTCGGCGCGCATCATCCGCTGGTTCGAACAGCTCGGCTGGGCGTACGACGTGCGCTGGCCGTCGAAGTCCCGCATCGACGCGCGGCGCAAGGCGGCGGACCCGGTCGACGCCCCCGGCAAGCGGCAGGCCGCAGACGCGGCATGATGGAACACGTGGCGACCGACTCCAGTACCCCGAGCACGACGGGCTCCTCGCGGCCCGAGCCGAGCCCGAAGAAATCGAACAACGACAAGCCCCGGCGTACCCGCCGGACCCGGATGACCGGCGCGGAGCGCCGCGAGCAGCTGCTGGACATCGGCCGCACCCTGTTTGCCGCCAAGGGCTTCGAAGGCACGTCGGTCGAGGAGATCGCGGCGAAGGCGGGCGTCTCCAAGCCGGTCGTGTACGAGCACTTCGGCGGCAAGGAGGGTCTGTACGCGGTCGTGGTGGACCGCGAGATGCGCCAGCTCCTCGGGATGGTGACGGGGTCCCTCACGGCCGGGCACCCGCGTGAGCTCTGCGAGCAGGCCGCCTTCGCCCTCCTCGACTACATCGAGGAGTACACGGACGGCTTCCGCATCCTGGTCCGCGACTCCCCCATCCCGCAGTCGACGGGCTCCTTCGCGTCGCTGATCTCCGACATCGCGACGCAGGTCGAGGACATCCTCGGCCAGGAGTTCAAGACCCGGGGCTTCGACCCGAAGCTGGCCCCCCTGTACGCCCAGGCCCTGGTCGGCAGCGTCGCCCTCACCGGCCAGTGGTGGCTGGACGTCCGCAAGCCGAAGAAGGCCGAGGTGGCGGCGCACCTGGTCAACCTGGCGTGGCACGGTCTTGACGGCCTGGAGCCGAAGCCGCGCCTGATAGGCCACCGCAAGTCCTGACACCGGCACCTCTCCCACCCGCCCGCCCGTTTCCAGTCCCACGCCGGGTGGACGCCCCTAGTGGGGGTGACCCGCCGTCGGCGGCGCATGGGGTGGGCGGGCGGGGAAATTCCCGCCGCGAAGCGGCGGGCCGGGGGCGCATCCGACCCGGTGCGGTCGTGGGCAAGTGCCACCCGGTGGGGGTGCCGCTGGTTCGTTTCCCACCCGCCCGCCCGTTTCCACCCTCCCAGGGGGTGGACGCCCCCCGTGGGGGCCAGCCGCCGTCGGCGGGTGCGGACGCCATCGACTGGCGGCTCAGGAGCCCGGTGCCGCCCGGAGCCGGGGTTCGCTGGCGGGTGGGGTCGCCAGTTGGACGTGGTCCAGGGCCGTCAGCATCACGCCTCCGGCTTGCGGGCCACCGCGAACAGGCGGTGGAAGGGGAAGACGGTGCCGTAGGACCGCGGCGGATACGCCTCGCGCAGCAGCTCGGCGTACTCGGCGAGGAAGGCGTCCGTCGCCGTCGGGTCGTCCGCGAGCGCGGTGAGGACGGGGCGCAGGCCGGTGCCCTTGACCCAGTCGAGGACCGGGTCGGGGCCCTGGAGGACCTGGAGGTAGGTCGTCTCCCAGACGTCGGCGTCGCAGCCGAGGCCCCGCAGCAGGTCCAGGTACGCGGCAGGCGCGAGCACCGCGTCCGTGTGCCGCAGCCGCCCCGCGAGGCGGTCCCGCCAGCGCGGCGCGGCCGCGAGCTCGCGCATCAGGGCGTGGCTGGGCGCGCCGAAGTTGGCGGGGACCTGGAAGGCGAAGGTGCCGCCGGGCGCGAGGGCCCCGGTCCAGGCGGCGAAGGAGTCGGCGTGCCCCGGCACCCACTGGAAGGTGGCGTTGGAGAGGATCAGGTCGTACGTCTCCGCGGGCGCCCACGCGGTGAGGTCCGCCGGGGCGAAGTCGACGTGGCCGCCGCCGGGCGTGGGGCCCGCGTGGGCCGCGGCCCGCGCCAGCATCTCGGGCGAGTTGTCGTACCCGGTGATGCGCGCGGACGGCCAGCGCTCGGCGATCAGGGCCGTGGAGTTGCCGGGCCCGCAGCCGAGGTCGGCGACGCGCGGGGCCCGCCCGCCGGCGGGCGCGGACACATGGGCGAGCAGGTCGGTGAGGGCGCGATTGCGGTGCCCGGCGTGGCGCAGGTACTGGTTCGGGTCCCAGGTGGGCGACGCGGGCGCGGACGGTGAGGCGTGGGACGGCATGAGGGTGCTCCTCTGCGACTCTGCGACGTACGGAGTACGGGGCGTACCAGGCGTACGGACACGGCGTACCGGTCGGTCGCCGCCATCCTGACCCCATGACTATCTTGACGTCAAGAGACTTCATGTCGAGGAACCCCCTACACTGATCGCCATGGAGGACGAGGTCGACCGGCTGGTCGCTGCATGGCGTCGGGAGCGCCCTGACCTCGACGTGGAACCGCTCGAGGTGCTGAGCCGCGTGAGCAGGCTGGCGCGCCACCTCGACAGGGCACGTCGACTGGCGTTCTCCGAGCACGAGCTCGAACCCTGGGAGTTCGACGTCCTGACGTCGCTCAGACGCGCGGGCGCGCCCTATCAACTGTCACCGGGCCAGCTCCTCACCCAGACCCTCGTCACGTCCGGCACGATGACGAACCGCATCGACAGGCTCACCAAGAAGGGCCTGGTGGAGCGCCTGCCGGACCCGAGCGACCGCCGCGGCGTCCTGGTGCGCCTGACGGACGAGGGCCGGGACCGCGCCGACCAGGCCCTCGCGGGCCTGCTCGAACAGGAGCGGGCCATCCTCGGCGAGCTGTCCCGCGCCCAGCGCGGGGAACTGGCCGCGCTGCTACGCCAGTTGACCGCCCCGTTCGACAACGTCCCCGGCTAGGTCCACCGGGCCGACGCCGGCCCTGCGGGCGAGGGCGACGGCGGCGAGCGTGGAGTGCACGCCGAGCTTGCCGAGCACGTTCTGCATATGGGTCCGGACGGTGTGCGGGGACAGGAACAGCCGCTCCGCGACGGCCTTGCGGCCGAGCCCGGCCACCATGCAGCGCAGCACTTCCCGCTCGCGCGGCGTCAGCGACTCCACGAGCCGCTCGGACTCCGTACGGTGCTTGCGCGCCGCCGTCAGCTCCCTGAGCACGCCAGTGAGCAGCGCGGGCGGCAGGTGCGTCTCGTCGCGGAGCACGCCGCGGATCACCGTGAGCAGCCGGGAGAGCGAGCAGTCCTTCGCCACCCAGCCAGACGCCCCGGCCTGCAGCGCGAGCGCCGCGCGCCGCGGGTCGTCCTTCTCGGCGAGCACCACCGTCCGCACGGCGGGCTGCGCCGAACGGACGCCCGCCACCAGGGAGATGCCGTCCACGAGCCCGTCGGCCTGCCCGTCCTGCACCGGCACTGCCGGGCGGGCCGCGCCCTGCAGCGCGGGTGCGGAGCTGCCCAGGTCGGCGTCGACGAGCAGCACGTCGTATCTGCGGCCCTCGGCCGCCGCCCGGTCCAGGCAGCGCAGCGCGGCGGGGCCGCTGCCCGCCGCGGACACGTCCACGTCCGGCTCGGCCGCGAGCGCGGCCGCGAGTGACTCGGCGAAGATGCGATGGTCGTCGACGACCAGGACTCGGATTCGAACCACGGAAACCCCCACAGGCTGGAGGACGGTAGACCGGCGCGGATACGGCGCCCGGCACAAGGGCCGCCGCAGCCCGCACGGCCGCCGCCGTGCCCTGACTGCCACCCCCACGCCGGGCGTCGTACCCGACTGTCTCGCCCCCTGAACGGCACCGGCCCCCACCGGCGCTGTCCTTCAGAGTACGGACGGGGGCCCGGAGCGGAAGTGGATTTGCAGAACTGATTGTCCGGCGCGTTTATGGTGGGCCGTATGTTTCGTATTGAGACAGGAGTCGACAAAGAACGGCTTCGTCTGCTTCGGACGCGGTTGCGGGCCGCCAACACGGCGGCCTCGCCGGTCCTGCGGGCCCTCCGCGACACCTCCGCCGAGCGGGAAGTCCCCCTGGGCGTCTGGGCGTTGGGGGACGACGGGGCTCTGGCCGGGGGCCTCGCGGGGCATACGTGGGCGGGGTGGCTGCATGTGAATCTGCTCTGGGTCGCGGAGGGGGCGCGGGGAGCTGGGCTCGGGGGGAGGTTGCTGGGCGAGGCGGAGCGGGTGGCCCGGGAGGAGCGAGGGTGTCGCAACTCCCGCCTGGAGACGTGGGACTTCCAGGCGCCCGGGTTCTACCGGAAGCGCGGGTACGAGGTGGTGTGCGTGATTCCGGACTATCCGGAGGGGGCTACGGAGTACACGCTGACGAAGCGACTTGGCTGATCCCTCGCGGGGCGCCCCAGACCCGCCCCTTCCCGAACTGGGGCTCCGCCCCAGAC
>NZ_JBHYJH010000228.1:0-11557 GCF_042740445.1 Streptomyces sp. NPDC059003
GGCTATTCATAGCCCGTCCGGCGCTTGAGGACGAGGCGCGGAGCGCCGATAACCGCGCTCACTCCGCAAGCAGGGAGCCCGCGTCCATGATGCGGTAGGCGTATCCCTGCTCAGCCAAGAACCGTTGACGATGCGCCGCGAAGTCCTGATCAATCGTGTCCCGCGCCACCACGGAGTAGAAGTGCGCCTGGTGCCCGTCGGCCTTCGGCCGAAGCACGCGGCCGAGCCGCTGGGCCTCCTCCTGCCGTGACCCGAAGGTGCCGGACACCTGGATGGCGACCGTCGCCTCCGGCAGGTCGATGGAGAAGTTGGCGACCTTCGACACGACGAGCACGGAGATCTCGCCCTCCCGGAACGCGTCGAAGAGCTTCTCGCGCTGCGCGTTGGACGTCTCGCCCTTGATGACGGGCGCGCCCAGGTGCTCGCCCAGCTCGTCGAGCTGGTCGATGTACTGGCCGATGACGAGGATCTGCTGGCCCGCGAACTTCCGGACGATCGCCTCCGTGACCTTCCGCTTGGTCGCGGTCGTCGCACAGAAGCGGTACTTCTCCTCGGCCTCGGCGGTGGCGTACGCGAGGCGCTCGGAGTCGGTCAGGTCGACGCGGACCTCCACGCAGTCCGCGGGGGCGATGTACCCCTGGGCCTCGATCTCCTTCCACGGCGCGTCGAACCGCTTGGGCCCGATGAGCGAGAAGACGTCCGACTCGCGCCCGTCCTCGCGTACGAGGGTCGCGGTGAGCCCGAGACGGCGCCGCGCCTGGAGGTCGGCCGTGAACTTGAAGACGGGCGCGGGCAGCAGGTGCACCTCGTCGTAGACGATGAGGCCCCAGTCGCGGGAGTCGAACAGCTCCAGGTGGGGATAGATCCCCTTCCGCTTCGTCGTCAGGACCTGGTACGTGGCGATGGTGACCGGCCGGATCTCCTTCTTCGTACCGCTGTACTCGCCGATCTCGTCCTCGGTGAGCGAGGTCCGCTTGACCAGCTCGTGCTTCCACTGCCGCGCGGAGACGGTGTTGGTGACGAGGATGAGGGTGGTCGCCTTGGCCTCGGCCATGGCGCCCGCGCCGACCAGGGTCTTGCCCGCGCCGCACGGCAGCACGACCACGCCGCTCCCGCCGTGCCAGAAGCCCTCGACGGCCTGGCGCTGGTACGGACGCAGCGTCCAGCCGTCCTCGTTCAGGTCGATCTTGTGCGCCTCGCCGTCGATGTACCCGGCGAGGTCCTCGGCGGGCCAGCCCAGCTTGAGCAGCGTCTGCTTGATCTGGCCGCGCTCGGAGGGGTGCACGGCGACCGTGTCCGGGTCGATCCGGGCGCCGACGAGCGGCTGCACCTTCTTCGACCGCAGGATCTCCTCCAGGACCGGCCGGTCGGTGGTGGTGAGGACGAGCCCGTGCGTGGGGTGCTTGCTCAGCGTGAGGCGGCCGTACCGGGCCATCGTCTCGGCGACGTCCACGAGCAGCGCGTGCGGGACCGGGTACCGGGAGAACTCCACGAGCGCGTCCACGACCTGCTCGGCGTCGTGCCCCGCGGCACGGGCGTTCCACAGGCCGAGCGGCGTCACGCGGTAGGTGTGGATGTGCTCGGGGGCGCGCTCCAGCTCGGCGAACGGCGCGATGGCCCGACGACAGGCGTCGGCCTGCTCGTGGTCGACCTCCAGGAGGAGGGTCTTGTCACTCTGGACGATGAGCGGTCCGTTCACGTACGTACATCCCTTCCGCACGGGCCAAACGTCCAGTGTGCCGCATCGGCGCGGAGGGCGGCGTTACGCCGCCTGCACGGAGGCCTCGGGGACTACGCTCGGGGATGCCCCGGAAAGGGGCGGAAGGGAGGCGTGGGGTGCCGATGTTGCTGGACCGGACCCGCGTGAAGTTCGCCGGTATCGAGGGGGTCGTCGCAGGCCGCTGGGAGGGCAAGGTCCGCATCCGCCTGGACGTGCCCGACTACACCGGCCGCGACAACGTGCTCGTCGACCCCGTGGAGCTCGACGTGATCGGCATGGACGACACCCTCGTCGCCATGCCCTTGTGCCCCTCGTGCGGGGGCGGCGGAAAGATCGAATGGACCGACGAGGACGGCTGGCAGCACGAGGCGCCCTGCGAGACGTGCGAGGGCGAGGCCGACGGAGCCTGACGGCGGGCCGCGCGGGCCGTTGGACCCCGCCGCCGCCAAGGGCGACCCGCTAACGTGACGAGGATGAGCACCCCGGACGCCCCCCGTTCCCTGGCGGAAGCCCTCCGGGCGAGTGACGACGCGACCCTCGTCGCGCTGTTGCGGGCCCGGCCCGACCTCGTCACGCCCGTACCGAACGACCTCACCCAGCTCGCGACCCGCGCGGGCACGCGGGCGTCCGTCGTGCGCGCCCTCGACCGGCTCGACCGGTTCGCGCAGCAGGTCGCGGAGGCCCTGGCGGTCGCGTCCGACCCGGCGTCGTACGACGAACTGGCCGCGCTGCTCACCCAGGCGCCCGCCGACGCGCTCGCCCACGCCGTGGGCACGCTGCGCGCGCAGGCCCTCGTGTGGGGCCCCGACGACCGGCTCCGCCTCGTGCGCACCGCCCGCGAACTGCTCGCCCCGACACCGCAGCGGCCGTCGCCGACCGGGCTCGGGCCGACCGTCGCCGAGGCCATGGCGGGGATGTCGCCGGGCCGGGTGCAGAGCCTGGTCGCGGCGGCCGGCCTCGCCTCGACGCACGACGCGGTGTCGGCCGTCGAGGCGCTGCGGGGGCTCTTCACCGACCGCGACCGGATGTCCGCGCTGCTCGACGCCGCGCCCGCCGACTCCGTCGAGGTCCTTTCGCGGCTCGTGTGGGGGCCGCCGTACGGGCAGGTCACCGCCGAGCCCGCGGCGCACGTGCGCTGGCTGCTCGACCGCGGCCTGCTGCTCCCGACCGCGCCGGGCACCGTCGTGCTGCCGCGCGAGGTCGCCCTGCACCTGCGCGGGGGCCGCGCCCACCGCGTCCTGGAGGCGACGCCGCCGCCCGTGGCGGCCGCGCGTGAACACCGTCCACAGGTTGTGGACGCGACGGCGGCCGGGCAGGCGTACACCGCGCTCGCCACCGTCGAGGAGCTCCTGAAGGACTGGGACGAGGGCGGCCCCGCCGTGCTGCGCGCGGGCGGCCTGAGCGTGCGGGACCTGAAGCGCACCGCCGTGGCCCTCGACGCGCCGGAGCCGCAGGCCGCGTTCTGGGTCGAGCTCGCGTACGCGGCGGGGCTGCTCGCCGCCGACGGCGAGGCCGACGAGCGGTACGCCGCCACGCCCGCGTACGACACCTGGCAGGAGCTGCCCGCCGCCGAGCGCTGGGCGGCGCTCGCCACCGCCTGGCTGGCCGCGACCCGCACCGCGGGCCTGGTCGGCGGCCGCGACGGCAAGGACCGGACGCTGTCCGCGCTCGGCCCGGGCCTCGACCGCTCGGCCGCGCCCGAGGTGCGCCACCGCGTCCTCACCCTCCTCGCCGCCCTGCCCGAGGGCGCCGCCCCCGCCCCGGACTCCCTCCTCGCCCGCCTCCGCTGGGAACGGCCCCCCGGCGCGGGCGCCTCCGACCTGCGGGCCCGCCTCGCCCAGTGGACCCTGGAGGAGGCCGAACTCCTCGGTGTGACGGGGCGGGGGGCGCTGTCGGCACAGGGGCGCGCACTGCTCACCTCGGATACTCCGGAGACCCCGGGCACCCCGAACACCCCCGCCCCGGTCACCCCCGCAGAGCGCGCCGCCGCCGCGCAGGCCGCCGTGCGGCTCCTCGCCCCGCTCCTCCCCGAACCCCTCGACCACGTCCTGCTCCAGGCCGACCTCACCGCCGTGGCCCCAGGACCGCTCCGGCGCCCCCTCGCCGACGCCCTCGCCGTGCTCGCCGACGTCGAGTCCAAGGGCGGCGCCACCGTCTACCGCTTCACGCAGGGCTCCGTGCGCCGCGCCCTCGACGCCGGGCAGAGCGCGTCCGACCTGCACGCGTTCCTCGCCGCGCACTCCCGTACGCCCGTCCCGCAGCCCCTCGCGTATCTGATCGACGACGTGGCCCGCAAACACGGCCACCTGCGCGTCGGCGCCGCGTCCGCGTATCTGCGCTGCGACGACGAGGGCGTCCTGGAGGAGATCCTGGCCGACAAGCGCTCCCACGGCCTGCGCCTGCGGCGGCTCGCGCCGACCGTGCTCGCCGCCCAGGCCGACCCCGCCGCGCTGCTCGAAGGCCTGCGCTCGATGGGCTTCGCGCCCGCCGCCGAGAGCGCCGAGGGCGACGTACTGATCACCCGCGCCCACAGCCACCGCACCCCGCCGCGCACCGCGCCCGAACCCGTCCCCGACGGCCCGCCGCTGCCCGACGCCACCCTCGTCGACGCCGCCGTACGCGCCATCCGCGCCGGCGACCTCGCCTCCACGACACCGCGCAAGACCACCACCCCCACCGGCGGCGACGAACTGCCCAGGACCACGCCCGCCGAGACCCTCGCCACGGTCCAGGCCGCCGTCCTCACCGGCGAGGCCGTGTGGATCGGCTATGTGAACGCCGAGGGCGCCGCGAGCCAGCGCGTCATCGCCCCCATCCGCGTGGAGGGCGGCTTCGTCACGGCATACGACCACACAGCGGACGAAGTCCGCACGTACCCCCTGCACCGCATCACGGGGGTAGCAGAACTGGCCGACGACTGAAGACCGATGGGGCCCGCGCCCCGAAGGGGGCCCGCGCCCCGAAGGGGGGGCCGGGCCCCGAAGGGGCGCGGGGAACTGCGCGACCAGCCACAACGAACCAGCAGGCGGCCGACGGCAGAACGCAACAGACGGTAACGTCAATCCCCGGGCCCCCCAACACCGCAGCCCCGGAGGGAACTTCGTGGGGATCGAGAGCGACCAGCTCGTCTTCGACTACCTGAGCCGCGTCGGCGACCTGGCGCAGCAGCGTCAGCTGCCGTCCGGCGCCCGCATGCGGCTCGTCTCCGAGCTGCGCGGAGAGATCGACCGCCGCCGCGCCAAGGCCGCCGACAGCCCCGCGGCCGTCCGCCGCATCCTGGACCGGCTCGGCACCCCGGACGAGCTCGTGGACGCCGCCGCCGACCCCGCGGCCGAGCGCCCCGTGCTCCCGCCCGAGCCCGAGCCCCGGCCGTCGGCGGGCCTGCGGTCCGAGGCGAGCCGCCGCCTGCGCCGCGTGGTGCCGCGCCCGCGGCCCGCCCCGGAGACCGCCCCCGCGCCCCCCGCGCCCGAGCCGCCGTCCGCGCCCCGCCCCACCCCACCCCACCTCGTGGGCCTCGACGAAGCGGGCGAGGCCAGCGACATCGAGCCCGACTGGTGGCGCGTGGAACGGGTGCCGCTGGAGGGGGCGGAGGCCGTGCCGGGGTTCGTGGGCGGGGTCGAGATCCCGGAGATGCTGAAGCGCCCGCCGGTGAGCACGAAGAAGACCGACGCCAAGGGCGAGCGGGACGAGGACGGCCCCGACGGCGAAGGGGACGAAGGGGGCGAAGAGAGGGAGCACGAGGGGCTGGACGACGACGAGGAGGAGACGGAGGGAGCCGTAGAGGCCGACGGCTCCGCCGCGAAGGGCGCCCCCGCCGGAATCGCCGCGCTCGCCGCCCTCCGGTCCCTGTCCAACCCCCTGCTGCTCCTCGCCGCCGTCGCCCTCGTCGTCGGGGCGGTCATCGGCAACTGGTTCGCGCTCGGCGGCGGTTGGGTCGTCGCCTGGTTCACGAAGAAGCTCAGCAGGACCGAGGTGAAGCTCGCGGTGATCGGGATGCCCGCGCTGTCCGTCGCGGGCGGCATCGCGTGGCTGTGGGGCCGGTCGCAGGGCAAGTGGGGCGACCCGATCGCCAAGGGCGAGATGAACGCGGCCCTTTCGGACGTCTGGCCGTGGGTGGTGCGCGGCGCGGCCATCGGCTCCGCGCTGTTCCTGGTGTGGCGCTCGCAGCGGCAACGGCCCGCGGGGAAGGACGAGTAGCGCCCCGCCCCGCGGGCCGGGCGGCTACTTCTTCGTGAGGTCCGCCTGCATCTCGTCCAGGATCTTGGCGGCGGCGGTGTAGCCGATGCCCTGGATCCACAGCTCGTCGTCGACCACGTGGACGTTGCCGGACTTCACGGCCTTCATGTTCTTCCACAGGCCGCTGCCGACGGTCTGCGTCTGCTTGGCCTTCTTCGGATCGCCGTACGTGGACCGGAAGATGACGTCGGTGTCGGCGAGGTCGATCTTCTCGGGGCTCAGGTCGTACGAGAACCCGTCCTTGGCCTTCTTGGAGAGGGGCGCGCGGCCGAGGCCGACGTCCTTGAGGAGCGTGGCGATGTAGCTCTGCTCGCCGTATACGCGGATGTCCGCGCCCTCGACGAAGCGGACGATGTTGACCTCGGTCTCCTTGGCCTTCTTCGGGCCGCCGATCGCCGTCGTGACCTTCTCGGCGTGCGCCGCGTAGTCGGCGACGGTCTTCTTCGCCTCGGTCTTCCTGCCGAGCGCGTCGGCGTGCACCTGGAAGTTCTCCTTCCAGGGGTAGCCGGTGGTCTCCGTCATGACGGTCGGCGCGATCTTCTTGAGGGCGTCGTACTTCGCCCCGTGCCGGATCTTGGAGGTGAGGATCAGATCGGGCTTGAGACCGGCGATGACCTCCATGTTGGGGTTCAGCATCTCGCCGACGTCCTTGATCCCGGCGACCTTGTCCTTGGGCAGATAGCCCGGGAAGCCGCCGGACGCCTCGACGTGCGTCGCGCCGACCGGCTTCACGCCGAGCGTGATCGCGGAGTCCAGCTCGGCGGTGTCGAGCACGACGACCCGCTTCGGGTGCACGGGCACCTTCACGTCACCCATGGCGGTCTTGACGGTGTGCGTCCTGCCGGAGCCGGAGCCGGAGTCCTTGTCGTCGGACGACCCGCAGGCGGACAGGGCGGTGGTCAGGGCGAGGGCGCCGGCGACGAGGGCGAGGCGGCGGTGGGTGCCGGTCATGGAAGTGCCCCTTTCTCGGGGGGAACACAGGGATGGGTGGGTGGGAAGAGTCCGCCGCGCGGCGGCGGGACGGTGCGGTCCCGGCTCAAGGCGCCCCCGCCTGCCACGGCAGCCCCGGCACCACCAGCGGCGAACCGGTCACCGGGTCGGGGACCACCACGCAGTCGAGGCCGAACACGTCGCGTACGAGCTCCGCGGTGACGACGTCCTTCGGCGGGCCCTCGGCCACGACCCGGCCCTGCTTCATGGCCACCAGGTGGTCCGCGTACCGGGCGGCCTGGTTCAGGTCGTGCAGGACGACGGCGACCGTGCGGCCCCGGTCGTGGTTCAGCTGGCGCACCAGGTCGAGGACCTCGACCTGGTGGGAGATGTCCAGATAGGTGGTCGGCTCGTCGAGGAGGAGCAGCTCTGTCTCCTGCGCGAGCGCCATCGCGATCCACACGCGCTGCCGCTGCCCGCCCGACAGCTCGTCCACGGACCGCTCGGCGAGCGCCGCGACATCCGTGCGCTCCATGGCCTCCGTCACGGCCCGCTCGTCGGCGTCGGACCACTGCTGCCACCACCGCTGGTGCGGCTGGCGGCCGCGCGCCACGAGGTCGGCGACGGTGATGGCCTCCGGCGCGACCGGGGTCTGGGGCAGCAGCCCGATCTGCTGGGCGATGCGCCGCGTGGGGAGCTTCGCGAGCTCCTCGCCGTCGAGCAGGACGGCGCCGCTCTTCGGCTTGAGGAGCCGCCCGAGCGCCCGCAGGGTCGTGGACTTGCCGCAGGCGTTGGGGCCGACGATGACGGTGACCCGGCCGTCGGGGATCGCTAGGTCGAGGTCGTGCACGACGGTGCGTTCCTCGTACGCGAGGGTCAGGTCGCGGGCCGCGAGGCGGGTGGCGGAATCGGCGGGGGCGGTCACGCGGTGCCTCCATTGCGAACGGAACGGCTCCGGACGATGAGCCAGATCAGATACGGCGCCCCGACGGCCGCCGTGAGGACGCCCACCGGCAGTTCGGTCGGCGCGAAGAGCTTCCGGGCGAGCAGGTCGGCGAGGACGACGACGATCGCGCCGAGCAGCGCCGAACTCACCAGCGGGATCTGCGCGGTGCGCGTGAGGCGCCGGGCGATCTGCGGGGCGAGCAGCGCCACGAAGTCGACGGGGCCCGCGGCGCCGGTCGCGACGGACGCGAGGACGACGCCGAGCAGCACGAGCCCGAACCGCACCCGGCCGAGCCGCACCCCGAGCGCCGTCGCGGTGTCGTCGTCCATGGACACGGTGCGCTGGGCGCGGGCCGCCCAGGCCACGAACGGGAGCAGGACGAGCAGCGTCACGGACAGCGGCTCCGCCTCCGCCCAGCCGCGGCCGTTCAGGGAGCCCGTCATCCAGATCTGCGCCTGCTGCGCGACGAGGTAGTCGCCCTTCGTCATGAACAGCGTCGTCACCGACCGCAGCGCGATGGCGAAGCCGATGCCGATGAGCACGAACCGGGTGGCGTGCAGCCCGCCGCGCCACGCGAAGACGTACACGAGCATCGCCGCGAGGATGCCGCCGGCGACGGACACGTAGGGGAGGAGCGTGTACGAGGTGAGGCCGAACGTCATCGCGCCCACCGTCACCGCGCTCGCGCCCTGGCTGATGCCGATGATGTCCGGGCTCGCGAGGGGGTTGCGGGCGACGGTCTGGATGAGCGCGCCCGCCACGCCGAAGGCGGCGCCGACGAGCAGGCCCACCGTCATCCGCGGTTCGCGGAGCGTGCCGACGACCAGCTCGTCCGGGGACGGCCGGCCGAGCAGGACCTTCACGACCTCTGAGGGGTGGACGAAGGTCTCGC
The DNA here is from genome assembly GCF_042740445.1 of Streptomyces sp. NPDC059003. Classification (NCBI taxonomy): domain Bacteria; kingdom Bacillati; phylum Actinomycetota; class Actinomycetes; order Kitasatosporales; family Streptomycetaceae; genus Streptomyces; species Streptomyces sp. NPDC059003. Next base: position 8,725 of record NZ_JBHYJH010000228.1, read on the forward strand.
CCATGCAGAGGTAGGCGAGGCAGGCTGCGGTGAGGGTGAGGGCGAGGGCCGTTGCTACGCGGGTGGCTCTGCCGTGGACGAGGAAGGTCGCCTTGTGGAGGCGTAGTACTGCGTAGCCGGCTGGGCGTTGGCGTGGCCGGTGATCGTCGGATGGGGCTCTCCGTGGGTCGGGACCCGCCCTGCGGGACGACTGCCCAGAGCCAGTAGCTTCCGTCTTCACGCCGCCACCGCCTTGCGTCGTACCAGTGTCACCAGGAACGGGACTCCGATCAGGGCCGTCATGACGCCCGCCGGGACCTCGCTCGGGGGGAAGACGACGCGGCCGATCGTGTCGGAGACCAGGAGCATGACGGGGCCGAGGAGCGCCGCCATCGGCAGGACCCAGCGGTGGTCGCTGCCGACGATCGCGCGGGCGATGTGCGGGACGGCGAGGCCGGTGAAGGCGATCGGGCCCGCGGCGGCGACGCCGACGCCGGTGAGCAGGGTGGCGCCGACGCCGCCGATGACGCGTACGGCGGCGACGTTCTGGCCGAGCCCCTTCGCGACGTCCTCGCCGAGCGCGAGCGCGTCGAGCCCGCGGGCGACGGAAAGGACCAGGACCAGCCCCACGAGCAGGAACGGCCAGATCTGCGCGGCGATCTCGGAGTCGCGGCCGGACAGCGACCCCACCTGCCAGAAGCGGAACTCGTCGAGCGCGGACGCCTCCGTGGTGAGGACGGCCGTGGTCAGGGAGACGAGCAGCGCGTTGATGGCGGCGCCGCCGAGGGCGAGCTTGACGGGGGTCGCGCCGCCCCGGCCGCTGCTCGCGATCGCGTGGACGGCGACGGAGGCGAGGGCCGCGCCCGCGAAGGCGTACCAGACGTACCCGGTGAGGGTGTGCGTGCCCGTGTACGCGATGGCGAGGACGACGCCGACCGACGCGCCCTGGCTGATGCCGAGGATGCCGGGGTCGGCGATGGGGTTGCGGGTGATGCCCTGCAGGGCGGTGCCCGCGACGGCGAGCGCGGCGCCGACCATCAGGCCGACGACGGTCCGCGGCACCCGCATCTCGCGGATCACCTCGGCGGCGTCGCTGTGCCCGCCGTGCAGCAGGACGTCGAGGACCGTGGCGGGCGCGATCGCGCGGGCGCCCACGGCGAGGCTGAACAGGACGGCGAGCAGCAGGGCCACGACGGCCGCCGTGATCGCGGCGGCCCGTCTGGCGGACACACGCATCGGCTGAGCTCGTTTCGGGGATCGGAGAGGCAAGGGGCGCCGGGTTGGTAAGGCTTGGCTAAGTCTAGGCGGCCCGTTCCTGGCCGGGACGGGCCGAAGGCCCTCGGCACAATGGAACCCATGACCTCACGCGCGCTCACCGTCGGCTTCGACCTCGACATGACCCTGATCGACTCGCGTCCCGGAATTCGCGCCTGCTACCAGGCGCTTTCGGAGCGCACGGGCACGTACATCGACGCGGACCTGGCGGTGACGCGCCTCGGACCGCCGCTGACGGACGAGCTCGCGAACTGGTTCCCGGCCGACCGCGTCGAGGAGACCGCCACGCTCTACCGTGAGATGTACCCCACACACGCCATCGCGCCGACGCCCGCGATGCCCGGCGCCCGCGAGGCGATCGCCGCGGTGCACGCGGCGGGCGGCCGCGCGATAGTCGTCACCGCCAAGTACGAGCCGAGCGCCAAGCTCCACATCAAGCAGCTGGAACTCGGCGCGGACGCCGTGGTCGGCGACCTGTGGGCGGAGCGGAAGGCGCAGGCCCTGCGCGAGTACGGGGCGTCGGTGTACGTCGGGGACCACACCGGCGACGTACGCGGCGCGCGTACGGCGGGCGCGCTGTCCGTAGCGGTCGCGACGGGGCCGTGCGACGCAGCCGAACTGCGCGCGGCGGGCGCCGACGTCGTACTCGACGATCTGAGCCAGTTCCCGGCCTGGCTCGCCGCCTACGCGGCCGGGGATCCGGCCGCTGACTTGGCCTGACGCCGCTGCGCCGCGATACCGCGGAGCACTCCGGCCGCGGCGATGAGGAAACCCACGCCCATCAGCATGCACACGGCATAAGCGATGGACGGGAAGGGGTCCTTGCCGAGGAACAGCGGGGCCACCGTGACCAGCGTGGCCACGGCGCCGACGAAGAAAACGATCGCGCCAATCCGTACGAGGCCGTCGCCCGGTCCGGTGGAATTCGCTTGGGTTTTGTCACGCACCGGACCAGGGTAGTTCCCAGCGCGTAGGAAGAAACCGGGGACGTCTTGTCACCGGCCCCGGGACCAATAGTCTTGGTGCCGGCGGGTCGGGCGACCCGCTGTAGTGCTATCCAGAGCCGTTTACGCCCAGCGGTCGGCGTCGCGGCGCAGACGGTACGACGACGAGTACGAGGACGAGGACTTCACGTGCCTACCGGCAAGGTCAAGTGGTTCAACAGTGAGAAGGGCTTCGGCTTTCTCTCCCGCGACGATGGCGGTGACGTCTTCGTGCATTCCTCCGTACTGCCCGCAGGCGTCGAGACACTCAAGCCCGGCCAGCGCGTGGAATTCGGCGTCGTGGCCGGCCAGCGCGGTGACCAGGCACTTTCGGTGACCCTCCTCGACCCGACGCCGTCGGTGGCCGCGGCGCAGCGCCGCAAACCGGATGAGCTGGCGTCCATCGTGCAGGATCTCACCACCCTCTTGGAGAACATCACCCCCATGCTGGAGAAGGGGCGGTATCCGGACAAGGCGTCCGGGGCGAAGATCGCGGGTCTCCTCAGAGCGGTTGCCGACCAGCTGGACGTCTAGGTCCCCACCTGGGGGCTCCGCCCCCAGACCCCCTTCTCTCCGCGCTGCGCGCTCGTCCTCAA
>NZ_JBHYJH010000229.1:0-11524 GCF_042740445.1 Streptomyces sp. NPDC059003
GGACGTCGCGCGGGTGGCCAAGCGGTCGCGCTTAGGCTGTTTCTGTACGGTACGGGGGCCGCCCTCTGCGGCGGGCGGCCCCATTCCCGTACAGCGCCACAAGGTGCCTTCGCGTCACAAAGGCGTGCCCCATGAGGTGCCACCCTGCACAGTGGCCCCATGACTACCGTCAGCCGTGGGCTCGACAGCCAGGGGTACATCGCGCGTGAGGGGGCGCTCGGGCGGATCCAGGACGGCTTCCGGCCCGTCGTCGCCGCGGCGCGCGACCAGGTCGCGGACGTCTTCGGGAAGCGGCTCGACAGCGCGTACCTGTACGGCTCCGTGCCCCGCGGCACCGCGCGCGCCGGGCGCTCCGACCTCGACCTCCTCCTCGTCCTGCGCGCGGAGCCGACCGCGGCCGACCGCGCCGACGCGGACGCCGTCGCCGCCGCCGTGGACGGCGGGTTCGCGGAGGTCGACGGGGTCGGCATCCTCCTGGAGAGCCGGGAGCGGGTCCTCAGCGAGCTCGAGACGTACGACCTCGGGTGGTTCGTCGCCTGCCTGTGCACGCCCCTCCTCGGCGAGGACCTGGCCGAATTCCTCCCCCGCTACCGGCCCGACACGCTGCTCGCCCGCGAGACCAACGGCGACCTCGCCCTGGTCCTGCCCCGCTGGCGCGAACAGGCCGCCGCCGCGGCCGGTGACGAGGCCCGCCTCCGCGCGCTGTGCCGGGTCGCCGCGCGGCGCCTCGTCCGCACCGGGTTCACGCTCGTCATGCCCCGGTGGGGCGGCTGGACCAGCGATCTGACGGAGATGGCGGAGGCGTTCGGGCAGTACTACCCCGAGTGGGCCGGGCGGGCGCGGGCCGCGGTCGACATGGCGTACGAGCCCGTCGGCGACGCGGGAGCGCTGCGCGAGCTCGTGGACGGGTTCGGGGAGTGGCTCGTCGGGGAGTACGCGGCCGTCCACGGGGTCAAGGCGCCCCGGCCGCAGGGCCGGGCCCACCCATCGGACAGGTCCTAGATCAGGCCGTGTTCCTTGAGGTAGTCCAGCTGTGCCCGTACCGAAAGCTCCGCCGCGGGCCACAGGGAGCGGTCCACGTCCGCGTACACGTGCGCGACCACGTCGGACGGCGTCACGTACCCGTTCTCGACCGCCGTCTCGACCTGGGCCAGGCGGTTGGCGCGGTGGGCCAGGTAGTACTCGACCGCGCCCTGGGCGTCCTCGAGGACCGGGCCGTGGCCCGGCAGGACCGTGTGCACGCCGTCGTCGACCGTCAGCGAGCGCAGGCGGCGCAGCGAGTCCAGGTAGTCGCCCAGGCGGCCGTCCGGGTGCGCGACGACCGTCGTGCCGCGGCCCAGGATCGTGTCGCCCGTCAGGACCGCCCGGTCCGCCGGGAGGTGGAAGCAGAGCGAGTCGGCGGTGTGGCCGGGGGTCGGTACGACGCGCATCTCCAGGCCGCCGGTCGTGATCACGTCACCGGCGGCGAGCCCCTCGTCGCCCAGGCGCAGCGCCGGGTCGAGGGCGCGGACGTTGCTGCCGGTCAGCTCGGCGAACCGGGCGGCTCCGTCGGCGTGGTCGGGGTGCCCGTGCGTGAGCAGGGTGAGCGCCACGCGCGCGTCCGCCCGCTCGACGGTCTCGATGACGCGCGCGAGGTGGGTCTCGTCCAGGGGGCCCGGGTCGATGACCACCGCGAGCCCCGAGCCCGGCTCCGAGACGATCCAGGTGTTGGTGCCGTCCAGGGTCATCGCGGACGGGTTGGGGGCCAGGACGTTGACCGCCCGGGTGGTGGCGGGGCCGCTGAGGACCCCGCCCCGGGGCTGGCCGGGCAGGGCGGCTGCGTTTGTCATGCGGACGTGACTCCCGTCGGGGGCGGGTGGCGGCTTGCGTGGTCGTGGTCGTGGTCGTGGTCGTGCGGCTGTCCCCCGGTGGGGGTGCGCTGCCGGTGGTACGGCGTCAGGCCGCGCCGCCGGTCGGGATGTGCTTCGTGAACTCGTCGTGGCCCGGCCAGGTCAGGACCAACTCGCCGTCCTCCAGCCGCGCCTGGGCGAGTACGGGGGTCAGGTCCCGGTCGGGGGCGGCGGCGAGGGCGGCGGCGGCCGTGGCGTACGGCGACAGCTGGCGCAGCGTCGCGATGGTGGGCGGCATCATCAGGAGCTCACCGGCGTCGTAGCGGGCGGCGGCCCGCGCGGGCTCGATCCAGACGGTCCTGTCGGCCTCCGTGGAGGCGTTACGGGTGCGCTGGCCCGCCGGGAGCGCCGCGACGAAGAAGAACGTGTCGTACCGCCGCGGCTCGAACTCCGGGGTGATCCAGCGGGTCCACGCGCCCAGGAGGTCGCTGCGCAGCACCAGGTCCCGGCGGTCGAGGAACTCGGCGAAGGACAGGTCGCGGGCCACCAGGGCCGCGCGGTCGGCCTCCCAGTCGTCGCCCGTGGTGTCGCCGACGACGCTGTCCGGGGTGCGGCCCGCGAGCAGCACCCCGGCTTCCTCGTACGTCTCCCGTACGGCGGCGCAGACCATCGCCTGGGCGGCGGACTCGCCGAGGCCCAGGCGGGCGGCCCACGCCGAGCGGGGCGGGCCCGCCCAGCGGACGTGGTGCTCGTCGTCGCGGGGGTCGACGCCGCCGCCCGGGTAGGCGTAGGCGCCCGCCGCGAACGGCATCGACGTGCGGCGGCGCAGCATGTGGACTTCCGGGGCCGCGGTTGGGGTGTCGCGCAGGAGCATGACCGTCGCCGCGGGGCGTGGGGGAGCCGGGGTCAGCTCGCCGGACGCGAGGGCGCGGATGCGGTCGGGCCACTCCGGGGGGTACCACTGCCCATTTGCCATGGGCGGAGGCTATCTGGTGCTGTGCGGATGTTCGAGGGCCGCTTTTACGGTTGACGCGGGCCGTTCTTCCCCGGCCGGCCCCTCTCCCACCCGCCCGCCCGTTTCCACCCCCACGCAGGGTGAACGACCCCAGTGGGGGCCGACCGCCGTCGGCGCCCGCGGGTCACCGCCGCTACCGCGGCGACTTCTCTCCCACCCGCCCGCCCGTTTCCACCCCCACGCGGGGTGGGCGCCTCCAGTAGGGGCCGAGCGGCGTCGGCGGCTGCCGGTTGTCGTTGTTGCCTCGCCGGTATCGCGGCGGGGGCTTCCCGCCCGGCCCCTGCAGACGCCGATGGTGGTCAGCCCCCACTGGGAGGGGGGCACGGGCGGGCGGGTGGGAAAGGTAGTCGCCGCGGTAGCGGCGCTAGCCCGCAGCCGCCGGTGGTGGGTGACCCCCACCGGGGGCGTTCGCCTCGCGTGGGGGTGGAAACGGGCGGGCGGGTGGGGAAGTCCCGTCAGGGGCGCCCCCTCGGGAAGGGTCACCCGACGGCCTGTGACGGGAAGCCGCGTCGCGCGCTACGGCTGGGTCAGCTCGACCTGGATCTCGACCTCCACCGGCGCGTCCAGCGGAAGCACCGCGACGCCCACCGCACTGCGGGCATGCACACCCGCGTCGCCCAGCACGGCACCGAGCAACTCGCTGGCACCGTTGAGCACGCCGGGCTGACCGGTGAAGTCGGGGGCCGAGGCCACGAAGCCGGTGACCTTCACGACCCGGGCGATCCGGTCCAGGTCACCCGCGACGGACTTGACGGCCGCGAGGGCGTTGAGCGCGCACGTGCGGGCGAGGTCCTTGGCCTCCTCAGGCGTGACCTCCGCGCCGACCTTGCCGGTGACGGGCAGCTTGCCGTCCACCATGGGCAGCTGGCCGGCCGTGTACACGTACACCCCGGACCGCACGGCGGGCTGGTACGCCGCGAGCGGCGGGACGACCTCGGGCAGCGTGTGCCCGAGCTCCGCCAGCTTCGCCTCGACAGCCCCGCTCATGCCTGCTTCTCGCGCTTCAGGTAGGCCACCAGCTGCTCCGGGTTGTTCGGGCCCGGGACGACCTGGACGAGCTCCCAGCCGTCCTCGCCCCAGGTGTCCAGGATCTGCTTCGTGGCATGGACGAGCAGCGGCACCGTTGCGTATTCCCACTTGGTCATACGGCGACTGTAATGCCTGGGACCGGCCCGCTACGGGCAGCCTCATGCGTAGCCCGCGAGGGGACTGGTTAGGCTCGAAGGTGTGAGCAGGCTCCAGGTCGTCAGCGGCAAGGGCGGTACCGGCAAGACCACGGTCGCCGCGGCCCTCGCGCTCGCCCTCGCGACCGAGGGCAGACGCACCCTCCTCGTGGAGGTCGAGGGCAGACAGGGCATCGCCCAGCTCTTCGAGACGGAAGCGCTTCCGTACGAGGAGCGGAAGATCGCGGTCGCCCCGGGCGGCGGGGAGGTGTACGCGCTCGCCATCGACCCGGAGCTGGCCCTCCTGGACTACCTCCAGATGTTCTACAAGCTGGGCAGCGCGGGCCGGGCCCTGAAGAAGCTCGGCGCCGTGGACTTCGCGACCACGATCGCGCCGGGCCTGCGCGACGTGCTCCTCACCGGCAAGGCCTGCGAGGCCGTGCGCCGCAAGGACAAGCGGGGGCGGTACGCGTACGACTGCGTGGTCATGGACGCGCCGCCCACGGGCCGCATCACCCGGTTCCTGAACGTGAACGACGAGGTCGCGGGGCTCGCGAAGATCGGGCCGATACACAATCAGGCGCAGGCCGTCATGCGGGTCCTCAAGTCGTCCGAGACGGCGGTGCACTTGGTGAGCCTGCTCGAGGAGATGCCCGTTCAGGAGACCGTCGACGGGATCGCCGAGCTGCGCGCCGCACGGCTCCCGGTGGGCCGGGTCCTCGTGAACATGGTGCGCCCGGCGCTGCTCGACGAGGCCGCCCTCGACCTGGGCCTCGGCCGGGCGCCGCGCGCGGAGCTCGCCGCGTCCCTGTCGGCCGCCGGCCTCGGCGGGGCCCGCGGCGCCGAGCGGCTCGTCGACCCGCTCCTCGACCAGGCCGCCGAGTACGCCGAGCGGCACGCCCTGGAGGGCGCCCAGCGCGCCGTCCTCGCGGACCTCGGCCTGCCCCTGCACGAACTGCCGCTGCTCGCCGACGGGTTGGACCTGGGGGGCCTGTACGAGCTCGCCGCGGAGCTGCGGCGGCAGGGCGTGTCGTGACGGCGGCCCCCACCCTCTCGCGGCGGCCAAGGACATCGCGGAAGCCGAAGCCAAGGACATCAAGGACGCCATGAGTCTCGATCCGGCACGTGAACCGCTCGACGTCGACGCGCTGCTCGACGACCCGAAGACCCGCATCGTGGTGTGCTGCGGCTCCGGGGGCGTGGGCAAGACCACGACGGCGGCCGCGCTCGGCCTGCGCGCCGCCGAACGCGGGCGGTCCGTCGTCGTGTTGACGATCGACCCGGCACGCAGGCTGGCGCAGTCCATGGGGATCGACTCGCTCGACAACGTGCCGCGGCGCGTGGAGGACATCAAGGGCGAGGGCGAGCTGTGCGCCATGATGCTCGACATGAAGCGCACCTTCGACGAGATCGTCGAGGCGCACGCGGACGCCGAGCGCGCGAAGGCGATCCTCGACAACCCCTTCTACCAGTCGCTCTCCGCGGGCTTCGCCGGCACGCAGGAGTACATGGCGATGGAGAAGCTGGGCCAGCTGCGCTCGCGCGACGAGTGGGACCTCATCGTCGTGGACACCCCGCCGTCGCGCTCGGCGCTCGACTTCCTCGACGCCCCCAAGCGGCTCGGCTCGTTCCTGGACGGGAAGTTGATCCGGCTGCTCATGGCCCCCGCGAAGGTCGGCGGCCGGGCGGGGATGAAGTTCCTGAACGTCGGGATGTCGATGATGACGGGCGCCCTCGGCAAGCTGCTCGGGGGGCAGCTGCTCCGGGACGTGCAGACGTTCGTGGCGGCGATGGACACGATGTTCGGCGGCTTCCGCAAGCGCGCGGACGCCACGTACCGGCTGCTTCAGGCGCCGGGCACGGCGTTCCTTGTGGTGGCGTCGCCGGAGCGGGACGCGCTGCGGGAGGCGGCGTACTTCGTGGAGCGGCTCGCCGCGGACGACATGCCCCTCGCGGGCCTCGTACTGAACCGGGTGCACGGCAGCGGCGCGGACGACCTGTCGGCGGAGCGGGCGCTCGCGGCGGCGGAAAATCTTGAGGAGCGCCGCATTGTGGATCAGGAGGACGGGAAGATTGGAGTGCGTAGCTCCTCAGAGGCTCCCAACTCTCCTGAGGCTCCCGACAGTTCGCACAACACAGACGGCTCCGACGGCTCAGACGACATCGAGGGCGATTCCGAGTCCACCGGCACCCCCCGTTCCGTCGACGGGACACCCGTGGACGGGACGTCCGTGGACGGCCTGACGGCGGGGCTGCTGCGGCTGCACGCGGAGCGGATGCGCCTGATCGACCGTGAGCGGCACACGCGTGACCGCTTCACCGCGCTCCACCCCGAAGTGGCGGTGGCCGAGGTGCCCGCGCTGCCGGGGGACGTGCACGACCTGGCGGGCCTGCGCGCCATCGGCGACCGGCTTGCGGCGGCGGACGGCACGAGCGGCCCGGCGGGGGCCGCCTGAGCGGGTCCGAGCACAGCTCCGCTCAGGGCGCCCACGCCCGGAAGTGGTGGTGGGGTCAGGGGTCAGCCCACGGCCGCGTAGCTCTCGTACGTCTCCTCGTCCTCCAAGTCCACGGGCAGCAGGCCCGCGCCGCGCTCGTACTCGGAGCGCGCTGTCTCAAGGAGCCGGCGCCATGAGGTGACCGTGGGGCGCCTGCGCAGCAGTGCGCGCCGCTCCCGCTCGGTCATGCCGCCCCACACGCCGAACTCGACGCGATTGTCCAGCGCGTCCGCGAGGCACTCGGTCCGCACCGGGCAGCCGGTGCACACCGCCTTGGCCCTGTTCTGCGCTGCTCCTTGTACGAACAGTTCATCCGGATCGGTAGTGCGGCAGGCGGCCTGCGCACTCCAGTCGGTTACCCAGCCCATACCGGCGCCGTCCTCTCCCGAATCGAGGCTCCCCCACGGCGGCAGCGGCATATTCACCGCCGCCAGTTGAGGACGTTACGGAAGGTGGGCACAGCGCAACACCCCCTTCGGGCCCAATCTTGAATGGCCCGAACGGACTATGCGTAAGCGGCAGATCACCCGACGGAGTGAGCTGGCGACATTCGTCACCAACCCGGCAAATGCGGGCAGTTCAGTTGGGTCACAGCGGACGCGAGACGACGCATGAGGCGGATTCGGACAGATATCCGCCGGGAACCGGCCGGATTCGGGAGCGGCGGGCGTCTGGGCGGCGGTTTGGTGCGGGACCACACTGCTGTGACAGTTGAGAGCAGCTTAGGCCAAGGCATATACGCCTGTCCGGCGAATCAGAACGTAGGCTGCCCCCCATGGGAAACAAGCGATCGGGCGGTGGTCTGTCCCCTGCGCAGCAGGCCGCCAAGTTCCTGGGCGTCAGTGTGCTCGCGGGCGCGGTGCTCGCGGGGATCGCGCTGCCCGCCGTGGGGGCGCTCGGGCTCGCGGCCAAGGGCTCGGTCGAGGGTTTCGACGAGCTTCCGGCCAACCTGAAGCAGCCGCCGCTGAGCCAGCGCACGACGATCCTGGACTCCGCGGGCGGCCCGATCGCCACGGTCTACTCGCGCGACCGCACGGTGGTCCCGCTGAACCGCATCTCCCCGTACGTGCAGAAGGCCCTCGTCGCGATCGAGGACTCGCGCTTCTACGAGCACGGCGCGGTCGACCTCAAGGGCATCCTGCGCGCCGTGAACCAGAACGCGCAGAGCGGCGGCGTGTCGCAGGGCGCCTCCACGCTCACGCAGCAGTACGTGAAGAACGTCTTCGTCGAGGAGGCGGGCGACGACCCCGCGAAGGTCGCCGAGGCCACCCAGCAGACCATCGGCCGCAAGATCCGCGAGCTGAAGTACGCGATCCAGGTCGAGGAGGAGCTGGGCAAGAAGCGGATCCTCCAGAACTACCTGAACATCACGTACTTCGGTCAGGCGGCGTACGGCGTCGAGGCGGCGTCCCAGCGGTACTTCTCCAAGCACGCCAAGGACCTGAAGCTCCAGGAGGCGGCGCTGCTCGCGGGCATCGTGCAGTCCCCGAGCCGCTACGACCCGGTGAACGACGCGACGGAGGCCAAGCAGCGGCGCAACGTCGTGCTCCAGCGCATGGCCGAGACCCGCGACATCTCGCAGGCCGAGGCCGACCGCGCCAAGCGGACCCCGCTCGGCCTAGACGTGAGCCGCCCCAAGAACGGCTGCATCACCGCCGTGAAGGGCGCCGGGTTCTTCTGCAAGTACGTCGAGAAGGTCTTCAAGAGCGACCCGGCCTTCGGCAGGACCAAGGAGGCCCGCGCCAAGCTGTGGAACCGCGGCGGGCTGCGGATCAGGACCACGCTCGACCCGCAGACGCAGGAATCGGTGCAGGACTCGATAAAGGATCACGTCTACCAGACCGACGACGTCGCGACCGCCGCGACCATCGTCGAGCCGGGCACCGGCAAGATCCTCGGCATGGGCCAGTCCCGCCCCTTCGGCTACGGCAAGAACGAGACCGAGATCAATCTGTCGGTGGACGACGCGATGGGCGGCGGCGCGGGCTACCAGCCCGGTTCGACGTTCAAGCCGATCGTCGCCGCGGCCGCCCTGGAGGGGGGCATGTCCCCCGGCAAGCGGTACTCGGCGCCGTACGAGATGCCGTACCCGGACCGGGTCGCGACCTGTGACGGCAAGGCATGGCGGAACGACCCCAACCGGCCCGCGAAGCTCACCAACGAGAACGAGTCGGAGGTCGGCCCCTATCGCCTGCGGGAGGCGACCGCGAAGTCGGTCAACACCTACTTCGTGCAGATGATCGGCGACATCGGCATCTGCCCGGTCACGGAGATGGCCAAGAAGATGGGCGTCGAGCGCGCCAACGGCAAGCCGATGGACCAGGCGCCGTCGATCGCGCTCGGCACGCAGGAGGTGTCGCCGCTGACGATGGCCAGCGCGTACGCGACGTTCGCCGCGCGCGGCACGTACTGCACGCCCGTCGCCATCGAGTCGATCAGGACAGTCGCGGGGAAGTCCCTGCCGGTGCCGAAGTCGAAGTGCTCGCGCGCGATGTCGGAGCAGACCGCCGACACGGTCAACACGCTCCTGAAGGGCGTCGTCGAGGACGGCACGGGCCAGCAGGCGGGCCTCGGCTCCCGGGCGAGCGCGGGCAAGACCGGTACGACGGACTTCCGGTACGCGGCCTGGTTCGCGGGCTACACGCCGAACATGTCCGGCGCGGTCTGGGTCGGCGACCCCGCCCACGAGCGCAAGATGATCGACATCTCCATCGGCGGCCGCGGCTACGGCAAGGTCTTCGGTGGCGAGGTGCCGGGCCCGATCTGGCGCGACGCGATGAGCGGAGCGCTTGCGGGCAAGCCCGCGCCCTCGTTCAACACCGTCCACCTCCCCGGCGGCCGGGACCACGACCGCGGTGACGGCGACGGCGACGGGACCGGGGACGGCGGCGGGACCGGCGGGGGCGACGACGGCAAGCCGGGCGACGGCCGCGGCGACGGCGGCGGTGACAACGGCGGCAACGGCGGCGGCCGGGATCCGTGGCCGGACGTCATCGGCGGCAACGACAACGGCGGCGGATGGGGCGGCGGTCGGGGGCGCGACCGCGATCGCGACCGCGACTGAGGCCCGCGCGGCCCTCGCTGCGTACGTACGTTGATGGGGGCGTCCCCCGAGCCGGACTCACCGGACCCGGGGGACGCCCCCATCGGCGTACGCGCAGGAAGCGGGCTCAGCCGCCCGCGAGCTGCTTCTTCACCGCCGCGGCGACGCGGCCGCCCTCGGCCCGGCCCGCGACCTTCGGGTTCACGATCTTCATGACCTGGCCCATGGCCCGCGGCCCCTCCGCGCCCGCGGCCTTCGCCTCGGCGACGGCCTCCGCGACGACCGCCGCGAGCTCGTCGTCCGAGAGCTGCTGGGGCAGGTACGCGGCGAGGATCTCGCCCTCCGCCTTCTCGCGCTCGGCCTGCTCGGCCCGGCCGCCCTTCTCGAAGGCCTCGGCGGCCTCGCGGCGCTTCTTCGCCTCGCGGGTGATCACCTTCTGCACCTCGTCGTCGGAGAGCTCGCGCTTCTCCTTGCCCGCGACCTCTTCGTTCGTGAGGGCGGCGAGGGTCATCCGGAGCGTCGAGGAGCGCAGCTCGTCACGCCCCTTGATCGCGGCGTTGAGATCGTCCTTGAGCTTCGACTTGAGCGTGGTCATGGGGCAATTGTGGCAGGTGGACCGCGCGGACGGCGCCTTCATTTCCGGGGCGGCCGCCGGGCGGCCACCGGGATGCCACGGGGCCGTCCGCGGGGGTTACGGGGTCTGACACGATGGAGGCATGCGCGCGCGATACGCAGTACCTCTGGGAATCACGGCGACGGCCGCGGCCGGTATCGCCTACTCGGCGGGCATCGAGACCCGCCTCTTCCGGCTCAGGCGGGTGACGGTCCCCGTACTGCCGCCAGGGATGCGGCCGCTGCGCGTGCTGCAGGTCTCCGACATCCACATGGTGTCCGGACAGCGCAAGAAGCAGCGCTGGCTGCGCTCGCTCGCGGGCCTGCGCCCCGACTTCGTGGTCAACACGGGCGACAACCTCTCCGACCCCGAGGGCGTCCCCGAGGTCCTGGACTCGCTCGGCCCGCTGATGCAGTTCCCCGGGGCGTACGTCTTCGGCTCGAACGACTACTACGGCCCGCGACTGCGCAACCCCGCCCGCTACTTGCTGGAGAAGGCCCAGGGCCGCCACGGTCTGAACGGCAACAAGCCCGTCGTGGGCGCCGTCCACAACCCGTGGGAGGACCTGCGCGACGGCTTCGACGCGGCAGGGTGGGTCAACCTGACCAACACCCGCGGCGCCCTCAAGATCGACGGCTACGAGATCGGCCTGACCGGCGTCGACGACCCGCACATCAAGCGGGACCGGTACGCGGAGGTGGCGGGCGGCCCCGACCGGGCCGCGGACTTCTCCATGGGCATCGTGCACGCCCCCTACCTGCGCAGCCTGGACGCCTTCACGGCCGACGGCTACCCCCTGGTCCTCGCCGGCCACACCCACGGCGGCCAGCTCTGCATCCCCTTCTACGGGGCGCTCGTCACCAACTGCGACCTGGACACGGACCGCGTGAAGGGCCTCTCCACGCACGAGGCCGGGGGCCACACCTCCTACCTCCACGTCTCCGCGGGCTGCGGCGCCAGCCGCTACACCCCGTTCCGCTTCGCCTGCCTGCCGGAGGCCACCCTCCTGACCCTCACGGAACGCCCCGCCCGGGCCTGACCCGCACCCCCCGGAAAACCGGATTTCGTCTCCGGCCGCCGGTCCGCTAAAGTAATCGATGTCGCCGCGACCTGCGCAGCAGAGCTGACAGATCGCGGAGCATCGACATCGGGGTGTGGCGCAGCTTGGCAGCGCGCTTCGTTCGGGACGAAGAGGTCGTGGGTTCAAATCCCGCCACCCCGACAGCTGAAAGATCAGGCCCGGTTTCCAGAAATGGGAACCGGGCCTGACGCGTTGTCCGGTGCGGTGTGCGCGCCGCGGGTGACCCAGGTGACGTGGGCCACTTCAGTGGCTTCGGTGGCTTCATGACGTCGGCCGCTCCCGGGG
>NZ_JBHYJH010000230.1:0-11473 GCF_042740445.1 Streptomyces sp. NPDC059003
GTTCGGGAAGGGGCGGGCCTGGGGCGCCCCGCGAGGGCCCACGCCCCGCCCCCGCCCCCCACCCCCGCCCAAGGCCCCCAGGCCACGGGTAGGGTGGCAGTTCACGCACCCCGCCCGAAGGGACCCCTCATGGCGCTCGAAGCCGGCCTCCTGGAGATCCTCGCCTGCCCGGCCTGCCACGCCCCCCTCAAGGAAGCGGACGCCGAGCTGGTGTGCACGGCGGACGGCACGGACTGCGGCCTCGCCTACCCCGTTCGTGACGGCATCCCCGTACTCCTGGTCGACGAGGCCCGCCGCCCCGAGTAAGGATCAGGAGCAGCACCCCCGCGAGAAGCCCACGCGGGAAGCACCCCGCGGGAAGCACCCCGCGAGAAGCCCACGCGAGAAGGACGTACCCGCGCCCACGCGACAGGGGCGCGACCGCGCCCACGCGAGGAGGAGGCCCGCCCCCATGCTCGACGAGTCGCTCCTTGACGCCCCCGAGGCCCTGGCCCGCGCCGACCGCCACGACCTGCTGCGCGGCGCCGCCGAAGCCGGTGCCCGGGTGCGGACGTCGGTCCGGCACGCCACGGAGTCCGGGCTCACCGGACTCAAGCCGGACGGCCGCCCGCGCGCCGTCCTGATCGCGGGCCCCGGCACCGCCGCGACCGGCGTCGCCGACCTGCTCGGCGCGCTCGCGAGCCCCGGCTGCCCCGTCGTCCGCCTCGCCCCCAGCGGCGTGGCCCCCGCGGCGGGCGCCCTGCGCTGGTCCCTGCCCGGCTGGGTCGGCCCCGTCGACCTGCTGCTCATCGCCACCCCCGACGGCACCGAGCCGGGCCTCACGCTCCTCGCCGACCAGGCCTACCGCCGCGGCTGCACCGTCGTCGCCGTGGCCCCGGCCGGCTCCCCGCTGGCCGAGAGCGTGGCGGGATCCCACGGCCTGACCGTCCCGCTGGCCCTGCCGCCGCACCCCGCCGAGCGGACCGGCGACGACCCGGAGTCCCCGGCCGCCGCCCCCGGCACCCTGTGGGCCCTGCTCACCCCGCTGCTCGTCCTGCTCGACCGCACCGGCCTGGTCACCGCCCCCGTCGAGGCCCTGGAGAAGGTCGCCGACCGCCTGGACGGCGTCGCGGAGCGGTGCGGCCCGGCCATCGCGACGTACAGCAACCCGGCGAAGACCCTCGCCGCGGAGCTCGCCGACGCCCTGCCGCTGATCTGGACCGAAGGCCAGGGCGCGGGCCCCGCGGGCCGCCGTTTCGCCGCGGCCCTCGCCGAACTCGCGGGCCACGCCGCGCTCGCCGCCGAGCTCCCGGAGGCCCTGCCCGCGCACGCCACGCTCCTCGCCGGCGGCCTCGCGGGAAGCGCCGACAGCGACGACTTCTTCCGCGACCGCGTCGAGGACCCGGCGCCGCTGCACGCCCGCGTCGTCCTGCTCAGGGAGCGCCCGGCCGACGCGGGCGGACTCACCGCCGCGCCCGCCGCCCGTGAGCTCGCCCTCAGCCACGACACCGCGGTCAGCGAGCTGGAGCCGGAGGACGGCGGCGACCTGGAGCGCCTGGCCGAGCTGATCGCCGTCACGGATTTCGCCGCCGTTTACCTGGCGCTCGCTTCCGGGGACCGATCATGACCGCAGCCGACGTACGCGTGCGCGCGGCCCTGAGCGCGGACCCGTACCCGTACTCGTGAACGCGTACCCCTACTCGTGAACCCGTACCCGTGAACGCGTACCCGTAAGAGACATGCGCGTGCCCGCGCACCGGACGCGCCCCTGCAAGCCCGTAAGGGAGACCCCGCCGTGGACCGCCTCACCAACACCATCCGCCCCTACGCCTGGGGATCCACCACCGCCATCGCGGGCCTCCTCGGGGTCGAGCCGACCGGCGAGCCCCAGGCCGAGATGTGGATGGGCGCCCACCCGGGCGCGCCCTCGCGCACCGAGCGCGGCCCGCTCAACGAGGTGATCGACGAGGACCCGCGCCGCGAGCTCGGCGCCCGAGCCGCCGACAAGTTCGGCCCCCGCCTGCCGTTCCTCCTGAAGATCCTTGCCGCGGGCGCCCCGCTCTCCCTCCAGGTGCACCCGAACCTGGAGCAGGCGCGGGAGGGATACGAGGACGAGGAGCGCCGCGGCGTCCCGGTCGACGCCCCCCACCGCAACTACAAGGACGCCAACCACAAGCCCGAACTGATCTGCGCGCTCACGCCGTTCGACGGCCTGTGCGGCTTCCGCGCCCCGGCCGAGGCCGCCGACCTGCTCGACGGACTCGGCGTCGACTCCCTCAAGCCGTACGTCGACCTGCTGCGCGCCAAGCCCGAGGACGCCGCCCTGCGCGAGGTCCTCACGGCCGTGCTCACCGCCGACCGCGAGGAGATGGCCGCGACGGTCACCGAGACCACGGCCGCCGCCGAGCGCCTCGGCGGCGCTTACGCCCCGTACGCCGATGCCGCCCGGCACTTCCCCGGCGACCCCGGCGTCATCGCCGCCATGCTGCTCAACTACGTCCAGCTGCAGCCCGGCGAGGCCCTCTACCTGGGCGCCGGAGTCCCGCACGCCTACCTGAACGGCATGGGCGTAGAGATCATGGCCAACTCCGACAACGTGCTGCGCTGCGGCCTCACCCCCAAGCACGTCGACGTGCCCGAACTCCTGCGCATCGTCCGCTTCGAGGCCACCGACCCCGGTGTGCTGCGCCCCGAGGCCGCCTCCGACGGCGAGGAGGTCTACGAGACCCCGATCGACGAGTTCCGCCTGTCCCGTTTCGTGCTGCCCGAGGGCGGCGCCCCGCACGACCTCACCGCGGGAACCCCGCAGATCCTGCTCTGCACGGCCGGTGCGGTCCGCACGGGCGGCCTCGACCTGACGCCCGGTCAGTCCGCTTTCGTCCCCGCGGGCGAGCAGGCCGACGTTTCCGGCAGCGGCACGCTTTTCCGCGCCACTGTGGTCGCCTGACCCACCCACTCCTCTCGTGCTGCAACAATGGCCCACCGCGCGGGCCGGACACTCCGGTCCGTGCGCCGGGTAGGCGTCACGCAGGTGAAGGGAACAACGAGCACACATGAGTGCGTCAGGCGGAACAAAGGCGATCGTGGCGGCACTCGCCGCCAATCTCGCGATCGCGGTGGCGAAGTTCGTGGCGTTCCTCTTCAGCGGCTCGTCGTCGATGCTCGCCGAGAGCGTCCACTCCGTGGCCGACTCCGGCAACCAGGGCCTGCTCCTCCTCGGCGGCAAGAAGGCCCAGCGCGAGGCCACCCCGCAGCACCCCTTCGGCTACGGCCGCGAGCGCTACATCTACGCGTTCCTGGTCTCCATCGTGCTCTTCTCGGTCGGCGGCATGTTCGCCATCTACGAGGGCTACGAGAAGATCAAGCACCCGCACGAGATCGAGCACTGGTACTGGCCGGTCGGCGTCCTGGTGTTCGCCATCATCGCGGAGTCCTTCTCCTTCCGGACCGCCATCAAGGAGTCCAACGCCCTGCGCGGCACGCTCTCCTGGAAGGAGTTCATCCGCCGCGCCAAGGCCCCCGAGCTGCCCGTCGTCCTCCTGGAGGACTTCGGCGCGCTCGTCGGTCTGGTGCTCGCGCTCGGCGGCGTCGGCCTGGCGCTCGCCACCGGCGACGGCGTGTGGGACGGCATCGGCACCCTCTGCATCGGCGTCCTCCTCATCCTCATCGCGGTCGTCCTCGCCGCCGAGACCAAGTCGCTGCTGCTCGGCGAGGCCGCGGGCACCGAAGAGGTCGCGAAGATCGAGCAGGCCCTGGTCGACGGCGACACCGTCACCGGCGTCATCCACATGCGCACGCTCCACCTCGGCCCCGAGGAACTCCTCGTCGCCGCGAAGGTCGCCGTCCAGCACGACGACACGGCCCGCGAGGTCGCCGAGGCGATCAACGCCGCCGAGGACCGCATCCGCGCGGCCGTCCCCATCGCCCGCGTCATCTACCTGGAGCCGGACATCTACAGCGCGGAGGCCGCCGCCGCAGGCACAAACCCGGCAAAGTCCCCGGGCGGCCCGACCCCGGAGAGCGACCACTGACGGGCATCTCTGCCCGCCCTGCCCGGCTGTGGGCAATCGTCCCGCAGGGCGGGACGGGTGGGCACAGCCCAACGTGCCGGGCAACCCGGATACGTACGACAAGGGCCCCGCACCAGCATGGTGCGGGGCCCTTCGCCTGGGCACCGGCCGCGCTCACCCCACCTCGCGCAGCACCTCAAGAACCGCCGCCTCGTCCGCCGCAGCCACAAGCCGCTCCCGGAACCCGGTGTCCATCAACTTGCGCGAGAGCAGCGCGAGGATCCGCAGATGCTCATCACCCGCGGCCGCCTCCGGCACGGAGATCATGAAGATCAGCTTGGCCTTCGTACCGTCGAGCGAACCCCATTCGATGCCCTCGGCGGACCGCGCGAACCCGACGACCGGCGCGCTCACCGCGTCGGTCTTGGCGTGCGGGATCGCGATCTCCTCGCCGAGCCCCGTGGTGCCCTGCGCCTCGCGCGCAAGCGCGGTCCGTACGAGCTCCTCGACGTCGTCGACCTTTCCGGTACGGGCGAGCAGGGCCGCCATCTCGCGGATGGCCGCCTCCTTGTCCCCGGCCGCGAGCTGGACCTTGACGGTCTGCCGGGTGAGATACCCGGAGAGAACCTCCGGGCCGGCAGCCGCGGCCGCAGCCGAAGCGGCAGGCGCCGAAGCCGAAGGCGTAGGAGCTGAAGCCGCCGAAACCGGAGAGGCCGAAACCGCCCCGCCTCCCGTGGCCGCCCCCGCGGCCCCCGAGGCCCCGGCCCCGACCCCCGCAAGCACCGGCTCGCCCCCAGCGAGCCCACCACCCACCGGCAGACCACCCCGCTTCCGCTCACTCAGATCCACGAGGGACACGGTGACCAGCGCGGTGACGACGGTTCCGGCGGCGACGGCCACGAAGAACATCGGTACGCCGCCGATGGCACCGAGCACCGCCACGATCGGCCCGCCGTGCGGCACCGCGTCCTTCACACTGGCGAGCCCCGCCACGGCACCGGCGACCGCGCCGCCGAGCATGTTCGCCGGAATGACCTGCGCGGGCCGCGCCGCCGCGAACGGAATCGCACCCTCCGAGATGCCGAACAAGCCCATGAACAAGGCCGCGAGGCCGGTCTCCCGCTCCTGCTCGCTGTAGAGCCGCTTGCGGATCAGCGTCGCGAGCCCCTGCCCGAGCGGCATCACGGGGATCGCCGCGGCGCACATGCCCATGACGGTCTGGTTGCCGGTCGCGATGAGCCCGGCACCGAACAGGAACGCCGTCTTGTTGACCGGCCCGCCCATGTCGAACGCGATCATCAGACCGAGAATCGCCCCGAGCAGAATCGCACTCGTCCCCGTCATCCCGCTGAGCCAGTCCGTCAGATGCTCGAACACCCACGAGATCGGCTTCCCGATGACGTAGATGAAGAACAACCCGAGCGCGCTGGTCGCGACGATCGGGATCACGATGATCGGCATGATCGGCTGGACGAACTTCGGGACCTTGACCTTCTTGATCCACAGGACCAGATAACCGGCGAGGAACCCGGTCACGATCGCCCCGATGAACCCCGCCCCCGCCTTGGAGTCGTACAGCTCACCGGTGTTGGCGATCCAACCGCCGATCATCCCCGGCACCAGAGCGGGCCGATCCCCGATCGCGTACGCGATGTACCCGGACAGGATCGGCACCATCAGCGTGAACCCGATGACCCCGATCTGATTCACATGCATCCAGAACGAGTCGTCCGGGATGACGAGCCCGCCCTTGGGGTCGGTGTGCCCGCCGAGCGACAGCGAGATCGCGATGAGCAGCCCGCCGACCACGACGAACGGAATCATGTACGAGACACCGTTCATCAGCGCCTTGTACGCGACACTCCGCTCCCGCCCGCCACCGCCGGCACCGCCGCCCGCGGCCTGCCCGCCCCCGGCACCCCCGCCCTCCTGCACGGGCGCGCTCCGCACCCGCTCGATCAACCGCTCCGGATGACTGATGCCTTCGGACACCCCGACCGACAGCACGCGCTTGCCCACGAACCTGCCGCGGTCCACGTCCTTGTCGGCCGCGATGATGATGCCGTCGGCGTCTCTGACATCGTTGTCAGAGAGCACGTTCTCGGCCCCGATCGAGCCTTGTGTCTCCACCTTCATGTCGACGCCGAGACGCTCGGCGGCCTGCTGCAACTTCTCCGCCGCCATGTACGTGTGGGCGATGCCGGTCGGACAGGCGGTCACCGCGAGCAGCTTGAGCCGCTTCTGCTCGCCGCCGCCCGCGGGGGGATCGGCCGGACTGGTCACGAGGTTCTCCTAGAGCTTGGCCAAACACGATCGCGCAGATGTTCCCGATCTCCAGGCATCCTGCAACAGACGAGGACAGGATCAAAAGCCCAAAGGTCCCGGTTCACAGAGGTCTGAATGCCTTTGCTCTGATCGCGATCCAGCCACGCCGCCCCTCGGGGCGGCCTGTGGCGCGCTGCGCCAATCGGTGTAGATTCGTGACAGTGCCAGACGTCGCTGCTGATGGCGGTCGGGCGGTCCGCTCCTGGACCGGCCGAGGGAGAGAGGGCCTCCGACGGACTGCACTGCGCGCGACGGAGCCGACCCGTGCCCCGAAGCCGCAGGTCAGCCATGCCCACCCTCGACCAACCACGAGGAGCACTTCACCATGACGACTGCCGTCAACGGCAAGGACTTCAAGGTCGCCGACCTCTCCCTCGCCGAGTTCGGCCGCAAGGAGATCACCCTCGCCGAGCACGAGATGCCCGGCCTGATGGCGATCCGCAAGGAGTTCGCCGCCAGCCAGCCCCTGGCCGGCGCCCGCATCATGGGCTCGCTGCACATGACCGTGCAGACCGCCGTCCTGATCGAGACCCTGGTCGCCCTCGGCGCCGAGGTCCGCTGGGTCTCCTGCAACATCTTCTCCACCCAGGACCACGCCGCGGCCGCCATCGCCGTGGGCCCGAACGGCACCCCCGAGAACCCCCAGGGCGTCCCCGTCTTCGCCTGGAAGGGCGAGACCCTCGAAGAGTACTGGTGGTGCACGGAGCAGGCCCTGACCTGGCCGAACACGCCCACCGGCGGCCCGAACATGATCCTGGACGACGGCGGTGACGCCACCCTCCTCGTCCACAAGGGCGTCGAGTACGAGAAGGCCGGCAAGGTCCCCGCCGTCGAGACCGCCGAGAACGACGAGCACCGCGTCATCCTGCAGCTCCTCAACCGCACCATCTCCGAGGGCTCGCAGAAGTGGACCCAGCTCGCCTCGGAGATCCGCGGCGTCACCGAGGAGACCACGACCGGCGTCCACCGCCTGTACGAGATGCACCGCGACGGGCAGCTCCTGTTCCCGGCGATCAACGTCAACGACGCCGTCACCAAGTCGAAGTTCGACAACAAGTACGGCTGCCGCCACTCCCTCGTCGACGGCATCAACCGCGCCACCGACGTCCTCATCGGCGGCAAGACCGCGGTCGTCTGCGGCTACGGCGACGTCGGCAAGGGCTGTGCGGAGTCGCTGCGCGGCCAGGGCGCCCGAGTGATCATCACCGAGGTCGACCCGATCTGCGCCCTGCAGGCCGCGATGGACGGCTACCAGGTCACGACGCTCGACGAGGTCGTCGACAAGGCCGACATCTTCATCACCACGACCGGCAACAAGGACATCATCATGGCCTCGGACATGGCCAAGATGAAGCACCAGGCGATCGTCGGCAACATCGGCCACTTCGACAACGAGATCGACATGGCCGGCCTCGCGCAGATCCCGGGCATCGTCAAGGACGAGGTCAAGCCGCAGGTGCACACCTGGACGCACCCCGACGGCAAGGTCCTCATCGTCCTCTCCGAGGGCCGCCTGCTGAACCTGGGCAACGCGACCGGCCACCCGTCCTTCGTGATGTCCAACTCGTTCGCGGACCAGACCCTGGCCCAGATCGAGCTGTTCACCAAGCCCGACGAGTACCCGACCGACGTCTACGTGCTCCCCAAGCACCTCGACGAGAAGGTCGCCCGCCTGCACCTGGACGCGCTCGGCGTGAAGCTCACGACGCTCAGCCCCGAGCAGGCCGCGTACATCGGCGTCAAGGTCGAGGGCCCGTACAAGCCGGACCACTACCGCTACTGACCTTCCGGACCGTCGGCCCCGGGCCATGGCGCCCCGGGCCGCGGCCCCGGCAGTACGCCTCGCAGTACGTCTCCAGCAGGCCC
Organism: Streptomyces sp. NPDC059003; assembly: GCF_042740445.1. Classification (NCBI taxonomy): domain Bacteria; kingdom Bacillati; phylum Actinomycetota; class Actinomycetes; order Kitasatosporales; family Streptomycetaceae; genus Streptomyces; species Streptomyces sp. NPDC059003. Next base: position 8,181 of record NZ_JBHYJH010000230.1, read on the forward strand.
TCGCCTTCCCGGCGGGGGCCTGCCCCCGTCGAGGCCGGGATGTCCGCCCCGCTCCAGGCCCCGCACGCCTACGCCAGGCCCCGCACGCCCCGCACGTCCCTCGACGAGCTCGACAAGGACCACGCCCCATGCCCCGCGGCCGCTATTCGCTGCACGATCCGCACGATCACACCCCCCTAGGTGAAGAACACTTCCACTGCGCGCCCGGCCCGTCCGGCTGGCGCTATGTCGCCCAGCGCACCACCCCCTCCGGCGACCACGCGGGCTCCGTTGACCTGGCCATCGACGAGCTCGGCCGCCCCATCCGTCTCGAACTGCACGCCGCCGGCTGGCAGGTGCGCGCCGCCGCCCTCGACGGCGTCACCTGGGTCCGCACCGACGCCACCGGCGCGCACGCCACCGAGAACAGCGCCCCCGCTCACGCTTTCACCGGCACATCCCCCGCCTTCCTCGTCGCCACAGCCCGCCTGCTGCGGCTCGCCCCCGCTTCCCCCGCGACCCGCGTCCGCCTGGTCGCCTTCACCGACCCGGTCCTCGCCCCCCGCACCCTCGACCAGTCCTGGGCCTTGCTGAAAAGAGAAGCACACGCCACTGACAACGGCCCCTTGACCGTGGACGAATACCAGGTCACAGCCCTGGACACGGGCGAGCAGCACGCCGTACACCTCAGCGGCGACGTCGTCCTCGCGGCCCCCGGCATCGAGCTGGAACACCTCGAGTCGCCGCCGTCGGTCCTTCCCTGACACACGGCCGCGCCTGCCCTGCGCTCAACTCCTGCCTACGCGCCGCCGATCGTCCCGGCCTGCGTGGCACACACGGGCTACGCGGGCGGCACGAAGCCCGTCGCGGGCCCGGACGGATCCTCACGCCGCGGCGGCGCGACGGCACCGGCCGACCGGGCCGGATCGACTCCGGCGGGGGCCTGTGGGTCCTGTGGGGCCGGTGGTTCTGGTGGTGCTGGTGGGGCTTGTAGCCCCTGCGTGGACTGAGGGGCTTGAGGTACCTGAGTTACCTGAGGGGGCTGTTGACCGGGCGACGCATACGCGGTCGCGGTCGCGGTCGGCGAGAGCGGTACGAGCCCGGGCCCCTGCGCCCCAAAGACACCACTGGCCGTACCGCCAAAGGCCTTCCGCGACTCCCGGGCCTGCCGCTCGTGCACGACGGCCGCCAGGAACGCCGCCGGCGGCACCCCCTCCGGCGCGGGCGCACCAGTCCGCGCGACCACATCGGCGGCGAGCCGCTCGGCCATGGCCCAGCCGATCTGCGGATCCAGCTGCCCCATCCGTGTCAGGTACTGGCGGATCGCCAGCCACAGCCCGTCCGGCACCATCGACAGATCGAGCTCGGCGAACCGCCCCATCAACCAGGGCGGTGGCGGCGGCACGTACCCGGTCCGCCCGGTAGGAACGCGCTCCCGCACGACGAGCGTCCCCGCGAACACGTCCCCGAGCCTCCGCCCGCGCGCCGACACCAGCGACGCGATGCACGCGACGACCCCGAACGTCAGCAGGATCTCGACGACCCCGATCGCCCCGCGTACCAGCGCGTGACGGAAACGGATCGGCCCGCCGTCGTCCCGCACGACCCGCAGGCCGCACGCCAGCTTCCCCAGCGACCGCCCATGGCTGAGCGTCTCCACCGCGATCGGCGCACCCACCAGGATCAGCACGAACGTCCCCACGGCGATGGCCGCGGCCGCGGCGTCGTCCAGCGACGCGGTCGACGCGAGGAGTCCCAGCGTCACGGCCAGATAGACCGACCACGCCACGACCATGTCGATCAGCACGGCCAGCGCCCGGCTCGGCAGCTTCGCGGGGCGCAACTCGAGCGCCACCGCCTCGCCCGTCACAAGCTCACTCACGCCTGCCGCCCTTCCCTTCTCTGCCCCCGGAACCGCCAGTCTGCCAAGCTGAAGACTGATCGCGCCGCAGTAGGACCAGTACGACCAGTTCCAGCAGTACGAGAGCAGTACGAGAAGCCGGGGAGCAGCCAATCCGATGGACCTCGACGTCTTCGTGTCCGCCCACCGGGCCGAGTGGGACCGCCTGGACGCCCTGCTGCGCCGCCAGCGCCGCCTCACCGGACCCGAGGTCGACGAACTCGTCGTCCTCTACCAGCGCACCGCGACGCACCTGTCCCTGATCCAGTCCAGCGTCCCGGACCCACAGCTCACCGGCCGGCTCACCCAACTCGTGGCACGCGCGCGTAGTGCCGTGACAGGCACCCGCCGTGCCTCCTGGAGAGACGTCACACGCTTCCTCGCGCACGGCTTCCCGGCAGCCGTCTACCGGTCCCGCCACTGGTGGGTACCCACAGCGCTGCTGTCCACCGCCCTCGCCGCGATACTCGGCTGGTGGGTCGGCACCCACCCCGAAGTGCAGTCCTCCATCGCCGCCCCCTCCGAGCTGCGCGACATGACGCGCCCCGGAGGCGAGTACGAGACGTACTACTCCAGCCACCCGGCGACCTCCTTCGCCGCCCAGGTGTGGACGAACAACGCCCAGGCGGCAGCCATGTGCCTGGTCCTCGGCGCCTTCCTGTGCGTCCCGGTCATCTGGATCCTCTTCCAGAACATGCTCAACCTGGGGGTGGGCATCGGCCTGATGTCCTCCGCGGGTCGCCTCGACACTTTCCTGGGCCTGGTGCTCCCGCACGGCCTCCTCGAACTGACCGCGGTCTTCGTAGCCGCGGGAACGGGCCTACGCCTCGGCTGGACCCTCATCGACCCGGGGCCGCGCACCCGACGGGCGGCGATGGCGGAAGAAGGCCGCTCAGCCCTGGGCATGGCCATCGGCCTGGCCCTGGTCCTCTTCGTCTCAGGCGCCATCGAAGGCTTCGTCACGCCTTCCGGCCTTCCCACCTGGGCCCGCATCGCCATCGGCATCGCCGCGGAGCTGGCCTTCCTGGCGTACGTCTACGTCCTCGGCGGCAGGGCCGCACACGCCGGAGAGACGGGCGACGTCGACGCGTCCGAACAGAGCGCTACGGTCCCCACGGCGGCTTGATGTGCGTACGACCTCTCTGACCTGCTAGTCTCCTCGTCGCCCCAGAAAAGTCATTGACATGACTGGACCGGGGAGGTAGATTCGAACAGTTGCCTAGAGCTGGACAGCTCGCACGGCAGCAGTGAACATCTACCTGCTTCTTGAATCTCATCAATCAAGAATCAAGATGCCACCCGACACCATCGGAAAACTTGAGCCGGTCAGTCCGGCCAAAAACTTCTGATAAAGTCGGAACCGCCGGAAAGGGAAGCGCGAAAGCGAAGACCTGAAAGGCACCGAGGAAATCGG
>NZ_JBHYJH010000231.1:0-11372 GCF_042740445.1 Streptomyces sp. NPDC059003
GACCAGGGGCCCTGCCTCGTCACCCCACCCCGTTGACCAGGCATTTCACCCCTCCGGAGGCAGGATGAAAGAGGCTCACTCAACAACCCCACGAGTTACACCGAAAGCTTTACAAGCCCCCGCGATACGCATTGGGTGGGTGGGGGCGAGACTGACACAGGGGGTGGTGGCGCTGGCGAGCGGCGAGGATCACCTTGGTAGGGGTACGGAAGTCGGCCAGCCTAATTTCAGGGGATGTGCGAGTCGCGCGGGGCCCCTCTCTCGTCTGGGGCGATAGCTGGGGGTATGGCTGTGATTTACGGCGGTGCCTCTTGGTATAGGCGCTGGTGGCGGTGGATTCCGGCGAGCCGGTAGCGGCCGTCTGTCTGGTGGGGCAGTTCGTAGGCCGTGCCGTCGGTGGGCAGGGTCCGGGTGTGCAGGCGGCGGTAGGTCTCGTAGCCGACCGTGTCGCGCTCGGTGATGTGGGTTTCGTGGGCCTCTGTGCGCAGGTGGAGCCGGTAGTTGGGGCTGATGGTGCCGGTGAAGAACTCGGCGACGCTGCCCGAGCCGTAGCTGAAGAGGCCGATGGTGTCGCCGCTGAGGTCGGTGTCGCTGTCGAGGAGGGCGGCGAGGGCCAGGTACATGGAGGCGGTGTAGCTGTTGCCGATGGTCTGGTTGTAGGTGGTGGTGGGGGCGATTGCCTGGCCGATGTCCTGGAGGGGAGCAGTGGTGTTTGCGGTGCGTTCGAGTCGGCGGTGGGCTTTGTGTGCCATGCGGGTGAAAGGCTGGTGGTAGCAGACGGTGCGGAGCTTCTCGAAGGGCAGGCCGCCGCGCGCTTGGTAGTCATGCCAGGCGCCTTCGAGGGCTTCCAGGTAGGCATCGTTGGACTTCTTGCCGTCGACGAGTGCGGTGGTGCGGTAGTTGGGGCGCCAGAAGTCCATGACGTCGTGGGTGAACAGGCCGGTAGGAGTGTGGAGTTCGACGAGGTCTGGGGCAGCGCTGATGAGCATGGCCGCGGCAGCGGCTCCTTGGGTGGCTTCGCCGGGGCTGTCGAGGTCGTAGCGGGCAATGTCGCTGGCCAGGACCAGGACCTGCTGGGTGGGATCAGATCGGACGAGGGCGCAGGCGAGCTGGAGTGCGGCGGTGGCGCCGTAGCAGGCCTGTTTGAGTTCGACAACGCGGATGTGTGGGGGCAGGCGGAGCAGGGAGTGGACGTAGATGCCAGCGGCCTTGGACTGGTCGATGCCGGTCTCGGTGGCGAACAGGATGGTGCGGATCTTACGGCTGCCGTGGCATTCGATGATGGGGGCGGCTGCGTCGGCGGCCATGGTGACGATGTCCTCGTCCTCGGCTGGAATGCTCATGGCAGTCTGCCCGATGCCGTGGTGGTACTTGGCCAGGGGGGCGCCGGTGTGGCGGGCTAGCTCCTCGTGGGTGAGGCAGAGGCTGGTGGTGGCGAAGGTGAGGTCTTGAATGCCGACGCTCACCTCGCTCGGGTCAGTGGGCATGGAGTGCTCCGTTGAGGCGCTCGAGGCGGGTGTGGGCGTGCATTAGTTCACCGGGGTTGGTCTGGGCGGCCATCAAGGAGAGCTCCCCGCACAGGACGGTGGCCGCGGCCAGGGCCGCCAGGCGGCGGGCGTTGGCGCCGTCGGGACGCTGCGCACGGCAGCCGAGCTGGGTGAGCGCATCCTCGATGGCGGGGAGGCTCTTGCCGTTGCCAACGGTGCCGACGATCAGGTTGGGCAGGGTGCAGGAGAAGTACAGGTCGCCGTCGCGGTCGGCGGCGTAAGTGATGCCCTGGGAACCTTCGACGATGTTGGCGGCGTCCTGCCCGGTGGCCAGGTAGAACGCGAGGAGCATGTTGGCGTAGTGGGCGTTGGCCGAGCGGATGCCGCCGGCCAGCAACGTGCCCACCAGGTTCTTGGTGACGTTCAGATGGGCGATCTTCGCGGCGGTGGTGCGCAGCCGGTCAGCCACGATGTGCCGGGGGACGAGAATCTCAGCAGTGACGTTCTTGCCGCGGCCGAGGATGCCATTGATGGCGGTGGCCTTCTTGTCGGTGCAGTAGTTGGCGGAGACCGATCCGTAGCTGACGTTGGGGAGGTGGGCCAGCAGGTGGGTTAGGAGGGTGTCTGCGGCGAGGGTGGCCATGTTGTGGCCGGAGGCGTCGCCGGTGCTGAACTCGAACCGCACGTAGAGCAGGGGGCCGACGATCTCGTGGCGCACGGCGAGGAGTTCGGCGTAGCGGCTGGTGGTCCGGGTCAGGGCGCACAGCTCGTCGAGGCGGTCGTGGAGGGCGCGTCCGGCGGCGTGAGCGGCCTGGGTGTCGGTGGCTTCGATCAGGATGGAGCGGGTCATGCGGTCGTCGACGAGGGTGGCCCGGATACCCGCGTCGACCAGGCGGGAGATGCGGGCGCCGCGGGCGACGGAGGGCCATAACGGGGATTCGTACGTGGCCAGAGGTACATGGATTTCGCCCTCGGCTGCATTGCCGCTGATCCGGAGCGGCCCCACCCAGCGGGTGGGCATGAGGGTGGAGCCGTCCTGCGGGGCGATGGACGAGGTGGCGCTGGTGGGGCCGGTGTAGCTGGTCATCGGCTGGCCTCCTTGGGCTGCGGGAGTGGGATCTGGCGTTGGTCGCAGAACTCGCGCAGGGCGCCGGTGATGTGCAGATCGGTCTCGGCGAGGGCGGCGGGGGTGTGGGCGCCGAGGATGGTCATCAGCGCGGTCAGCTGGTCGAGCCAGGTGGTGAGTTGGTCGATGAGGGCGGCGAGTCCGTCGTTGACGAGGGTGGTGAGGAAGGGGCCGGAGGCGCCGACCGCACGGGCTCCGAGGGCGAGGGCACGGGCCACGTCCAGGGGGTGGCGTACGCCACCGGAGGCGAGCAGCGGCATCCCTGCGCCTCGGGCGTCCAGCAGGGCCGCGGGTGTGCTCAGGCCCCAGCCGTCGAGGTAGGCGTAGTCGGCATGTTCACGGCGGCCGTTCTCGATGCGGGCGAAGTCGGTGCCGCCACGGCCGGCCACGTCGGCGACGGCCACGCCGAGGTCGGCGAGCTGGGAGACGGTCCGCCCGCTCAGGCCGAAGCCGACTTCCTTGACGATGACCGGTACGTCGACGGCCTGTGTGATGGCAGCGATGGCGGCGGGCCAGTGGTCGAAGGACCGGTCGCCTTCGGGCATCACGACTTCCTGGACGGTGTTGAGATGGATCTGCAGGGCGTCGGCGTTAAGGAGTCCGACGGCACGCCGAGCCTGCTCGGGTGTGGCATTGGCGTTGATGTTGGCCATCACGAAGCCGTCCGGGTGCTGTTGGCGCACCGGGGTGTAGGTGTCGGCGCAGGCAGGGTCTTTGAGGTAGGGGCTCATCGAGCCGGTGGCGATCGCCAGGCCCGTCTCGCGAGCGGCGATGGCCAAGTCGCGGTTGATCTCGCCGGTCTTGCGGCTGCCGCCGGTCATGGCGTTGATGTACAGCGGCACCGGCCACGTCCAGCCAGCGAATGACGTGTGCAGGCTCACCCGGTTGCGGTCAGTGCCGGCCAGCGCGTGGTGCAGGAAGTGGACGTCGTCGAAGCTGCCGCCAGGCTGGGCGTGGTCACGGCGGTCGTGCTGAGCCGTCTGGTGCTGGGCCACGGCCAGGCGGACGTGGTCGTCCTTGCGTGTCACGGTCATGGCACGGTCCTCGGTATCGGTACGGCAGGGGTGGGCAGCGTGCTGTCGGGGTGCGGTCCGATGCGGGCGGGCGGGCTCACGAGCTGCGACTGCGCGGCAGCCAGACGAAGAGGCGTGATGCCAGAGGCTCTCCAGTGGCGGTGGAGATCGCCCGGGCCGGTGGCGGACGTCAGGAAGGCAATCCCGCAGTCCCCGCCGCCCGCGCCGGACGGTTTGCCCGCCCCGCCGGCGGCCTTCGCCATGTCGCACAGTGTGGTGAGTTCGGGGGTGAAGATGCCAAGGACGGCCTGTTCGTCGAGGCCAAGGAGGAGCTCGCGGGCCGCATCGATGGCGGCCAGGACGCAAAGGGAGTCGTCGCGGTCCAGCGCATCCGTCAACTCCTCGACCAGATGGGAGCTGTGGGAGCAGAAACGCTGGTGCGCGGCGCTGTGCCACCATGTCGTGTGCTGGAGATGACTCACCTTGGCCGTGGTGGACGCTGGTCGGCCCGTCCACCCTGGATGCAGGGTCACGGTGGACGGGGGCGCCAGTGGGTTCAGCGACAGACCGGGCCATTCGGCGTGCAGGGCTGCGAGGAGGCCGCGCAGGTGCATGAGGTGATGCAAGGCCTGGCGGTCGGGGGCGCTGTAGCGGATCCAGCCGCCCCAGGTGCTCGCAGCCAGGTCCGCGCCGGACGCGTGGACGTCCAGGGTGAGGGAGGCCAGCAGTGCGAGACGAAAGCGCATCTCCGCGCCCAGCGACGGACCGGCGAAGTCGGTGAGCGCGTGGACGGCGGCGACGGTGACCGCGCCACTGGAGCCCAGACCGATCTTGACCCCGCTCTGGTGCAGGCAGGAGCGGACGCTCAGCCGCACTGGCACCGGCCGCAGGCCCAATTCGGCGCGGAGCCGGTCGGTCGCCTCGACGACGGCCACCAGATGAGTGAGCGCACCGGACACGAAGGCTGCGTCGTGTTGTTGCTGGCGCGGCCGCAGCCCGTCACAGTCGCGATACAGCTCTACAGGATGATCCACGAGGTCGGTGACCAATTCAACGTCCGCGCGGTGGGCGGGTGTCGCGGTGACGGTGACGTAGCGGTCGACGGCTGCGACGAGAGCCAGCTGGCCGGGAGTGAGGACGGCGTACTCACCGGCGAGGACTAGCTTCCCGGGAGCCTGGCGGGTGACCGGTGCGTTCATGTGTCCACCCCCGCCGTCACCCTGGTACCGGGCCCGGAGCGGGCGACGATCGTGGGGCAGCCGGTGACCGCGCTGAGCTCGTCAGCGATGCGATGGGCGTCGCTGGTCGGGCACAGGACCTTCACGTTGGGCCCGGCATCCATCGTCGACCACGTCTGCTCGCCCCGCTCCCGCATCCGGCGGACGTGGGCAAGGACGTGGTGGGAGGCGCGGGTGCGGTAGGTGACCGGCGGGCTCGCACTCTCCATGGTGGCGTGCATGCCGAGCGCATTGAGCTCGGCGATGGCTCCCACCGTGGGCAGATCCCCCTCGGCCAGGGCCGCACGCATCGCGGTCACATCCAGGCGGCTGGAGGCGAGCCAGCCGGGAAACCGCCGGGAGGTGGCCACGGTGCGCCGCATGGCTTCACGGCTGGAGACAGCCTTGGGCCCGGTCTGCAACAGGACCGCAACCACTGCCACATCCAGACGGGCGTCGTCGAGGGGTTCCGCATAGGAGGCGAGGTCGGCGTCCTCGGCATCAGAGGAGCCTGCGTGCCATAGCACGAAGCCACCGAAGACCGAGCGGGCCGCCGAGCCGGAGCCACGGCGGGCCAGCCGGGACAGCGCGGTACGATCCAGATCGATCTCGTAGGCGCTGGCTGCGGCCAGCGCGAGCGCGGCGAAACCGGCGGCGGAGGAGGCAAGTCCGGCCCCGACGGGGACGGTGTTGCGGGTGTCGACGCGGGCCCGCGCGCGCCTGCCTGCGTAGGTGCGGAGCATGTCCAGGAAGCTGGCGATGCGGCGGCGCACCTCGCCGGTGGCCGGGTGCCCGTCGACGACCACCATGTCCTGCGCATCGTCGGGGCACAGTTGGACGCTGGTCGTGGTGGGGAAGATGTCGAGGGTCAGGGACAGGCTGTCGGCCATCGGCAGGACGAGGTTCTCATCACGTTTTCCCCAGTACTTGACCAGGGCGATGTTGGGGTGGGCGACGGCCGTCACGGTGGGTGCGGTCCTCATGTGGGCCTGCCCGGCTCGATGGGCCCCGTCCAAGTGCGCGCCGCGCCGTGGTGGAGTAGGCAGGCGGCCAGGGTGTCGGCCGCGACGGCGGTGTCGGTGAGCGCGATGACGCAGCCGCCCAGGCCACCGCCGGTCATCTTGGCGCCGAGAGCACCATGGGCCAGGGCCGCGTCCACCAGAGCGTCGACGCGGTCGGTGGTCAGCTGCAGCTCCGCCAGCAGGGCGTGGCAGGCACCGAGATGCCAGCCGAGCCGGTCCAGTCGGCCCTGTTCGAGGGCGTGCAAGGCCAGGCGGGTCAATGACTGCGACCGGTGAAGGAAGTACTCGCGTCGCAAGGGGTGTGAGTCGAAGGCCGCACGCAGCATGCCGACGGCCTGTTGAGTATAGCCCGGGCTGCCGCTGTCGGCGACAACGATCCACGCCTCAGCGCCCACGGGCGGTGTGGTCGGATGTCCGTCCGCCAGCAGCACCAGCCGGGTGGCGCGGGTGGCCAGGGCATCAATGCCCGAGGCACGGCCGTGCGCCACCGTCTCGGCGATCTGGATGTACTCGAAGACCTCCGCGGCGCTCAGGCGCAGCCGCAGCAACTGATCGAGGGCGTGGGCGAGGGCGCAGGCACAGGCGGCACTCGACCCTAATCCCCTGCCCAGCGGAATGTCGCTCTCCACCAGCAGGTCCATTGCGGGCACGTCGAGCCGGGCAGCCTGGCGCAGGGCAGTATCGATGAGCAGACACAGACCGGGCGGCAGCAGGCCGGGCGCCGGGGCCGAGGCGTCGGACTCCGGGACGGTGAAGGGCGTATGGCGATAGTGGCCGGGGCCGCCGCCGGGTTCGGTGCTCAGGGTGGCGGTGATGGTGCAGGACAGAGCGGGCAACGGCAGGGCCACCGCGGGCGCTCCATAGACGACAGCGTGTTCGCCCAGCAGGATGGCCTTGCCGTGGGCCCGCCCGGATCCGGAGGGGGGACCATCCTCATACCTCTGGGGAGAGCCGGACACCTGCACCGCGCTGAGAGCTCCTGGCTGTGGGCGGGTCATGTCCGCTGCCCCTTGCACCGAGGGTAGGGCTGGGGCGGCACCCTGCCGGAATCCATGCCGTGGGCGGTGCCACGGGCGGTGTCGGCGCAGCGGACACCGAGGAAGATGTCTCGGGCGATCTCGGCGCAGGTGTGCAGACCGCTCAAACCCTCGACCACGGGCGAGGGGTGGGGGGCTACGGGCATGGTGCGGTTCCCTTTCCGCGCTTGGGTCGGCTTGGAAGATGACACGGCTGCTTTCTTCGGCGTCGCCCTGCGGGGGCAGCGGGGGCCGGTCATGCAGGACGTGCGCTCTGCGTGCCGGTCAGGCTGCGGCGGCGATCTCGGCGCACCGCGCCACGGTGACGCCGTCCGCGTTGAGGAGGTCTTCGTCGATGGGTCGGCCCACCTCGTGCTCGATCTTCTGGGCGAGTTCGGTGATCTGCAGCGAGTCCAGGCGCAGGTCCTCCAGGAGCCGCTGCCCGGGCTGGATGTCGTTGATGGGTTGCTCTGCCACGACGGAGACGAGGCGCTGTACGCAAGCGAGTGTGGTCAGCATGTCCGTGCTCATGGATTCCTCCCGTGAATCGGCGAAATAGCATGCTGGTGTGCGGTATTGCGCGGCGTTGCGCGGTGGGGCTGTGGCCGTCAGGGGCACAGCACGACCTGAGCGGCATACGTCAGTCCGGCTCCGAAGCCGAAGAGCAGGACCGGATCGCCGCTGTGGATACGGCCCGACTGACGCAGCGCGTGGAAGGCCAGCGGGACCGAGGCCCCGCAGGTGTTCCCGGTGGTCGTCACGTCGGTGGCGGTGACGAGATGGGGGGAGCCGATGTGCTGGGCGAGGACATTGATGATGCGCAGGTTGGCCTGGTGCGGCACGAACGCCTTCAGATCGGCGCAGGCAATGCCGGCACGCTGGCAGGCGTCATCGATCACGGGCTGGAGAGCGGTCGTGGTCCACCGGAACACCTTGCGGCCGGCCAATTCCATGTAGCCGCTTTCTGCGGAGATGGCGATCAGCGCGGCCTGGTCGCCGTCGCTGCCCCAGGCCACGGGGAAGATCCCGGGCTGGTCGCTGGGCAGCACGAGCGCCGCGGCCGCACCGTCGGCGAAGATCGGACCCGTGTTGCGGTCCCCTACGTCCACCAAGTCGCTCATCCGCTCCGAGCCGATCACCAAGACCCCGTTGGCCACTCCGGCCCGCACGAGGGCGTCTGCCACCGCCAGAGAGTGACTGAACCCGGAACACGCAGCGTTCACATCGAAACCCGCCGCTGGCTGGCAGCCGATGCCTGCCGCGACGGAAGCCGCCCCGTTGGGCATCGGGGACGGCATCGAACAAGTCGCCAGGATTACCACGTCGACGTCGGCGGGGGTGGCTCTAGCGTCCGCCAGTGCCTTGCTGCCGGCTTCCACCGCCATGGACACCACGCTCTCAGCGGCCGTGGCAAAGCGGCGCTCCTGTACACCGACTCGCTGGGCGATCCAGTCGGCATCCACCTCCGCCGCCGCAGCCGCCTGCGCGTTGGAGACCACCGTGCTGGGCCGGAACACGCCCAGGCCCGCGATCCGCGCGCCTGTCGTCAGCCTACCCTGGCTGGCCACCGGGGCAGTTAGAGGGGATAGTGTCGGGCCCATGGGGCCTCCCTATGGTTGAATCTCTTGCTTTCCTGGAGGTCAGGGGGGAACGTCGTTCAGTTGCCGGGACCGCACGCAGGACACGTGGCGTGACGATGGCCCGGCTCGAGGGCACTGCCGAGGTTGTTCAGCGCCTCGAAGGCTATGCCGCCGGTGAGGTCCCCGTCGCCGATCACCGCCACCACCGCCCGGTCGGTCCCTTCAGGGTGCGGGCCATGGCCGGGCCGTCGGCGTAGGCCAGGGTGGTGGAGGCGTGGGAGTTCTCCACCCAGTCATGCACCGACTCCACCCGTGACGGGTAGCCGGACAAGCCGCCGGTCTGGCGCAGGGGGGAACTCCTTGCCCCGGCTGGTGAGCAGCTTGTGCACATATAGGCCTGATGCTCGGTGTCGAAGGATGAGCGCATCGTGCGGGGAGTCGAAGACTCAGTGCAGGGCGAGGGTGACCTCGACCATGCCGACGTTCGGGCCCAGATGCCCGCCGTTCTTGCATACTGACTCGATCAGGAAGTGGCGGATCTGCCCGGCCAGTTCGGGCAGTGCCTCCGCTGGTAGCGCGCGTACCTGCTCGAGGCTGTCCGGCAGCAGCGGGGTTAAGGCGGTGGCATGGGTGTCCTGCCTTTCGCCAGGGCCCGGGACGGCCTGAACCAGTCACAAACCCCGCCGCAAGCGTTGGCGAGCCTGCACGGCGGGTATCACCCAGTGCACAACCCCACCAACCCGGCAACCAGTAGGCGCGAGCCGTGCATGCCATGCACTCCATGTAACTTTGTGACCTTGTGAACGCGAGGCTGGGGAGCCGCGGGCGGGGACCGGTTTGCCGACACAAGGAGAGGGAAGCCGTGCACCGGACACCGAATGCCCTGCTACGCGCCCTCGTCGAGGAGAGTGGCCTGAGCGAGGCCCAACTGGCTGCCGCGGTGCGGCGGGTGGCTGCCGAGCACGGACAGACGCTTGCCTGTGGCCAGTCGTCCGTCTCACGCTGGCTGTCGGGTACCCGTCCACGCCCCCCGGCAGGTACGTTCCTGCTGAAGGCGCTCACAAGGCGCCTGGGCCGCCCGGTCTCCCCGGCCGACGCGGGCCTTACGGAAAACAATCTTCCAGTTCCAGCGACGAGGCTGGAACTGTCCTGGGAGGCTGATCCCGTGCGCACGCTTTCCGCCCTGCTGCGGGACGACCTCGACCCGGCCCGGCGCCGTCTGCTGGCCGCCAGTCTCTACAGCCTCACCGCCCTCGCGCTCCCCACCCTCCCCGGTCCGGCGGGCCCGCACCCCGCTGGGCTGGCGGCTGCTACTGATGCGCCCCTGAGGGCCCGCATCGAGCAGATGGACACGATGGCCCGCCACTTCGCCGATGCGGCCAAGACCTATGGCGGCGGCGCCGTGCGCAGCGCGCTGGCCGGCTACCTCAACCGACCCGTCGCCGGCTGGGTCCACACCCCAGCCCTCGATCCGGTGCACCGCCAACTCCTAGCGGGGGCGGCGCGCCTCACCCTGCTGCTGGGCACCATGACCGCCGACGACGGCGAGGACGCCCTCGCCCAGCGCTACCACCACAGCGCCGCCCGCATGGCCGCAAACGCCGACGACCCGGCCGGCTACGCGATCGCCCTGCGCACGATGGCCGCCCACGCCAGTGACCTAGGCCACCACACCCGCGCCGTGCTCCACCTGTCCGAGCACGCTGCCGACGCCGCACGCCGTTCTGCCCGTCCCGTCCGCGCCTATACCCAGGCCCACCTCGCCACCGCCGCCGCCAGCCATGATCGGCACGCTGCCCTGACCGCGCTGGGCGCGGCCGAACGCCTGCACGAGCGAGCCGACCATACCCACGGCCCGTTTACCGCCTACCCGCTCGCGGCCCTGCACTACCGGCGCGGCCAGACCCTGAGCATCCTCGGTGACACTCCCGGCGCCATCGGCGCCTACACCGCCGCACTACGCCTGCGTACCCCCGCCGAACGCCACGCGCGTGCACTCACCCGCGCCGCTCTCGCCGAAACCCTCCTCACCCACGGCCATCTCGACACAGCCCTGGCACAGTGGGCCCGTTTCCTCGACGAGGTCCCCCACCTCCACTCCGCCCGCGCCACCCGCCGCCTGACCGCCATGCGCCAACTCCTCACCCCTCACGGACGTCATCGGCCCACAGCCCTTGTTCTAGAGAGGGCTCTCCTGCTGCGCTGAGGCAGCCATGACGGCAGCCACACCGAACGGATCTTCCGTGATCACAAACATGCCCGAGTCGCGGGGCCTCAGCGGCTAGGACCGACCGTGTCACGGGCATATTCACGCGCATGCCTCCCGCGGTCGTTCTGGCACCTGAGCCGGTTGCTGCTCACCCGACTCATTCTCGACCGCCACAGCTGCCTGCTCGGGCGTCGCGTGACCACCGACGCCGTACCAGATATGGATCTCCTCCCATTTCAGGGTCTCTTCGCCGGAAGGTTCCGTCTGAGAGCCGCCGTAGACGGGCCGGGCATCGTGGGCGGGGTGAGGCCGAGCCGTTTACTCATGTCGAGTTCGAAGCGCCCGTACGGATTCACATGACTCTGCTGCGTAATTCGCTGTGGGGAACGGTGTGTTGACGAGATGATCGTCCCTGCGGCCGCTTCCCGCCGTGCGGCCGCAGGGGAGATGATGCGGATGTCGTTGCAGCCGAAGGGGCTGCCGGAGATCCCGGAGCAGACCGCAGTGGTGGCCCGGGCGGCCTTCCCCAAGACACCTCGGGGCGCTAGCTAGTCAAGCAGCAACCACGAGGCGGGTAGGGAACGCGGTCTGTTCCTCGAACAGCTTGCGATGCTGCAGGCAGTGGTAGAGCTTGCCGAGCATGCAGTTAGTGGGTGTCTGAGAAGCCCCGTTCAGGGCAGGAGACTTGGTAGTTCCCGCACT
>NZ_JBHYJH010000232.1:0-11320 GCF_042740445.1 Streptomyces sp. NPDC059003
GCACCGGCCAGCGGCGCTCAGGGGGCCGGGCGGGCGGCACCGGCGCACGGCACCGAGATCGCGCCGGGCGTGGCGTACCGGGAGTTCGACATCCCTGCGTCGCACGGCACGGCGCACGCGCACGTCCTGGACGTCGACCTGTCCGACCGGCGGGTCCGGGTCGGGCTGCTGTATCCGGGTGCGGTCGGCGCCCGGCAGGCCGTGTCGGCGCTGACGAACGGCGCGGGCGCGGTCGCCGGGGTCAACGGCGACTTCTTCAACATAAGCGAGACACAGCACCCCGGCGTCGAGGCGACCGGCGCCCCCGTCGGCCCGGTGATCGCGGGCGGCCGCACCCTGAAGGCGGCCGTGCCGAACGGCCAGCGCTTCGGCCCCGCCCTGCCGCCCGGCACCACGACGGAGGACGTCCTCGGCGTGGGCACCGACCGCAGGGCACGGCTCGACCGCATGGCCCTGGACGGCGACGTCCGCTCCGGCGACAGCCGCCTGGCGCTCGGCGGGCTCAATCAGTACGCGCTGCCGGTGGGTTCGGTGGGCGCGTTCACCAGCGACTGGGGCGAGACCTCGCGGGTGCGCGCGACCTGCGGCACGGACACGGACCGGGGCGCGCCGTGCAGCACCGACACCTACGAGGTGACGGTGCGGCGGGGGCGGGTCGTGGAGCAGGCGGACACGCCGGGGCGTGGCGCGATCGCGCGCGGTACGACGGTCCTCGTCGGCCGGGAGGCGGGCGCGCAGTGGCTGCGCAAGCTGTCGGTCGGCGAGCGCGTGCGGGTCCACCACCGGCTGGTGGCGGCGGCGTCCCGTGTCCCGTACCGCTTCGTGGTCGGCGGCTATCCGGTCCTTCGCGGCGGCGCGCCCCTGCCGGGCCTCGACACGCGGACCGCGGCCGTCCGCACCGCCGCCGGGATCTCCGACGGCGGGACCCGGCTCGTCCTGCTCGCGCTCGACGGCGCCCCCGAGTTCCGCACCGGCCTGACCATCGCCGAAGTCGCCGATGCCCTCGGCCAGTTGGGCGCGACCGACGGCTTCAGCCTGGACGGCGGCGGCTCCAGCACGCTGGCCGCCCGGGCCCCGGACGCCCCGGCCGCGACCGTGCGGAACCACCCGAGCGGCGGCGCGGAACGCCCGGTGCCGAACGGGATCGGGGTCTTCTCCGGCGCGTAGTGCGCGGCCGGCGCCCAGGACGCGGCTAGGGGGTGTCCCGCACCGCCACGAGCCCGTTGAACACCCCGACGTAGGCCGTGCCGTCCGGGCCGAGGGTCACCGGGGCCCAGTTGTTGTCGTACGCGATGCCCGTGCCGGCGAGCCGCTTCCAGCGGGTCTCGCCGGTGCGGAAGTCGACCGCCGTGAGGTACCAGGCGTCGACGCCGAGGCGGTTCGGCTCCTTCGTGTAGAAGTAGAGGAGCCCGTTCGCCGTGGACAGCTTCGGCACGGTGGACGGGGAGCGCTCCTGGCTCTCCCACACCGTGTCGCAGCCGCTGCCGTCGGCGCGTACGTCGACGCGGGTGACGCCGCCGACGACGCTGCGGCCGAAGGTGAGGGACGTGATGTTCTCGTAGCCGTAGTTGTTCTCGACGACGAGGCTGTTGCCGTGGCTGATCAGTGAGTTGTCGGTGGTGGACGCGCCGGAGCCGAAGACGGGGACCTTGCAGACCAGGCGGCGGTCCGCCGGGACGTCGGCGTCGCGGCGGTAGACGAGGACGTGCATGCGGTCGTCTGCGTTGTCGGTGATGGCGACGTACTTCTCCCGCGTGCCGAAGAGGTCGGGCGTGGTGCCCGAACCCTGGTTCACGGAGCCGGGCTTGGTGCCGGTGCCCCGGTCGTACGTCTGTCGCCACAGGACCTGCGGCGTGCCGTCGGGCGCGGCCGCGAAGCTGTACAGGGCGTGGTCGGACACGATGGACACGCCGTCGTCGGCGACGGAGAACGAGTTCTGGATCTCCTCGCCGCGCAGCCGGACGGACCGTACGTCGCCGCTCTCGGGGTCGACGGTGCCGACGCGGCCCTGCCGGGTCACCCACCAGATCCGCCCGTCCCAGTCGGGCATCACGGAGGTGACGGGGTCGCACTCCCCGCTGGGGTGGAGGTTCGTCCAGCTCACGCAGTCGTGCGGGACGTGGGCGGTCAGGTCCCAGTCCCGGTCGACGACGAACCGCCAGGTGCCGTCGGCCGTCCGCTCGTGGGCGAGGCGCACGACGTGCTGACGCGAGTCGGCGAGCACGAGCCGGTCCTGGTGGTCGAGGTAGGAGTAGGCGCCGCCGGACGTGTCCTTGAAGATCTTCGAGAAGTCCAGCCGCGTGATGGCCTCGACGGTGGACGGGCGCTGCGGCAGCTTGTACTCGGCGAGCGTCCGCAGCGTCCTCGGGTCGAGGAGCTTCACCAGGAAGCCCGAGAAGGTGCCGCACACGGTGACGATCCGGCCGTCGCGGTCGAAGGTGACGGTGGCGCACTCGCCGCCGAGCGCGGCCATCTTCTCGCTGGCGACCTCGGGCGCGCGGCCGAGCGGCCCGTTCCAGGGGTAGGTGCCGCTGCCCGCCGCGTCCGCGTGCATGCCGCTGCGGCCGTTCGCGGCGAGGTACGGGTGCTGCGGCGGCGGGTCGCCGGGGACGGGGCGGGCCGCGGCGGGCGCGCCGGTGTACGGGGCGACGAGGCGGTGCCCCGGCGCCTTGGGGATCTCGTCCGCGTACGCCGGCAGGGCGAGCGCCGAGGCCACGAGGGCCGGGGCGAGGGCACGGCTCACGAGCTTGCGGGTCAGGCGTGGCATGGGCCGAAGCTAGGACCGGCCCCCTGAAGTGTCCATGAAGAAACGGAAGTTGTTCACGAACCCGAAACGGTCAAGGCCGGATGCCGCTGACGATGTCCGCCGTCGCCGTCAGGCCGTCGTGCAGGGTGGGCGCCAGGCTCGTGCCCGCCAGATAGAAGCCGAGCAGCGCGCACACCACGGCGTGCGAGGCCTTCATCCCGCCGTTGCGCAGCAGGACCACCACCAGGATCAGGAGCAGCAGCCCCACGGAAATCGAAATGGCCATCACGGACCTCCTCCGCCACGGCCGCACCGCGGCTTTCGGCGGCAAGTGTGGCGTAGCGGAGGGTTTGTCCGGGTGACCGGCGTGTCCGCCGGACGAGTGGTCCTGCCGGGGGCCCGGCGTCCGCGCCGTTACCTTCCGCGGGCGTCGAGGAACGTCTGGAGCCCCGCGAGGTCGTCGGTGTTGAGGTGGTCGACCCCGGCCGCGAGGAGCTCGGTCCACACCGCTTCGCGCTCCGGGCCCGGCGCGTCGGGCGTGGCCCAGAAGCGGACGCGCTGCCCGCGCGCGTGGGCGGCGGAGACGATGCCGCGCAGCTTGTCGCGCTCGGTCTGCGGGATCGGGCCGACGCCGCGCCAGCTGAAGTTGAGCGACCAGTTGTCGCTGATGAGCGGGATGAACGAGGCCGGGGCCGGGGTGCCGAGGTCGGCGAGGCGGCCGTCGTAGAAGGCGCGCCGCACCTGCTGCGCCTCCATCGGCGCGCGGGCCGCGCGGTCGCCGGAGATCACGGCGGTGACGGCGGAGCGGTACACCTTGCCGTGCGCGTACGTCGTGAACAGGTGCCGGTACGGCCGCAGCCTGCGGTCCAGCTCCCGGTACGTCGACGCCCCCTCGGTCTTGATGTCGACGAGCAGCTGGAACTCGCCGCGCCAACGCCGGTACACCGAGCCGTGGTTGGCGCGGATCCGCCGCGCGAGCGGGTCGAGGTAGAGCGCTTCGAGGGTGCGGGCCGGGTCGAGGTCCACGGGGTCGTGGGCGACGAGGAGCTTGCCGTCGACGAGGAAGATGTCGGCCTCGACGCTGGTGAAGCGGTGGTCGAGCGCGTCGAAGAGGGGGCGGGGGTGCTCGTAGTCGTTGTGTGCGTGGGCCTGCGGCAGGGGGCGGGGGCGGCGTTGCCGCGCGGCGGCGGGGGCCGCGCTCGGGTGGGACGAGGAGTCGGCGTGCGCCAGACCGGGCACGGCCACGGCGGCCGTGACGGCCGCGCCGAGGGTGGTCAGGGCTCTGCGACGGGTGACGAGGGCCATGGGGTACCTCCCAGGAGGACGGGTGGGGACGGGGTCCGGCAGTGAGTATGCGGCCCCGGCCGCGTCAGGAAACCCGTGCGTCCTGGGAGTTGGCGCTATGGACGCGATGTGTTCACCGTGCGACCCGTACCTCCGGATTCGCGCAGTGAGACGGCGCCTCGCCGCGTACGTAGCGGGCGACCTCCGACGCGACGATGCGGGCCGCCTTGTGGGCGACCTCCTGGCTGGCGCCCGCGATGTGCGGGGTCATGACGATGCCGGGGGTCTTCAGGAGGCGGGAGTCGGCGGGGACCGGCTCCTGGGGGTAGACGTCGAGTCCGGCGCCGGACAGCCGGCCGGTGTCCAGGGCGTCGCAGAGCGCGTCGTAGTCGAGCAGGGCACCGCGGGCGCAGTTGACCAGGACGGCGCCGCGGGGCAGCAGGGCGAGCTGCGGCGCGCCGATCATGCCCCGGGTCTCGTCGGTCACGCGGGCGTGCAGCGACACGATGCGGGAGCGGGACAGGAGTTCGTCGAGGCCGACCTGTTCGGCGCCGCCCGCAAGGGCTTCGGCGCTGACGTACGGGTCGTGGACGAGGACGTGCGCGCCCATCGCGGCGAGGATCCGGGCGACGCGGCTGCCGATGGCGCCGTAGCCGACGAGGCCGACGGTCGCGCCCTCGATCTCGATGCCGCACCTGTCGTAGTCGTAGTAGTCGCCGCGCCACACCCCGCGTCGCAGGTCGGTGTGCGCGTCGCCGACTTGGCGGGCGGCGGCGAGGAGCAGCGTGAGGGTGTGCTCGGCGGTGGCGACCGCGTTGCGTCCCGGCGCGTAGCAGACGGCGACGCCGTGCCGGGTGGCCGCGTCCAGGTTGGCGTTGACGGGCCCGCCGCGGCTGACGCACACCAGCTTCAGGTCCGGACAGGCGGCCAGGACGCGTTCGGTGAAGGGCGCCATCTGGGTCACGCACACCTCGGCGCCCTGGAGGGCGGCGATCAGCTCGTCCTCGGTGCCGGACGCCTCGCTGACCTCGCCGACGGGGCCGAAGGGGGTGTGCGGCCAGGGCAGCGTCAGCTCGCGCACGTCGACGGCGGCGAGTCCGTCGGTGGCCCTGCGCACCGCGTCGGTGAGCAGGCGCGGCAGGACGAAGTGGTCGCCTGCGGCGAGGACGGTGGTGCTCATGAGGGGCTTCTTTCCCGGGTGTGAGGGCGGAGGGCGTGGCAGGGGTTCAGGTGGTGGCGGTGTGCACCGTCGGCGCGTTGAAGCGCAGCAGCGCCGACTGGCCGTCGCGAAGGCGCAGTTCGGTGAGGGCGCCGTTGTCCAGGTGCGGGAAGACGCGGCGGTACTCGCGCAGCGGGATGCCGAGCTGGTCGCACAGGACCAGGCGCAGCAGCGTGGAGTGGGCCACGACGAGCACGCGCCCGTCCGGGAACGCGGCCGCCACGTCGGCGAGGCAGGCTCCGGCCCGCGCGGCGGCGGCGCCGGGGTCCTCGCCGTCGGGCAGGTGGTGGGTGACGGGGTCGTCGAGGAAGGCGTCGAGCGCGACGGGGAACCGGTCCCGCATCTCGGTGCGCGTGAGGCCCTCGCCGCGCCCGAAGTCCACCTCGCGCAGGCGCTCGTCCTCGCGCGGGGTGACGCCGAGCGCTTCGGCGGCCGGGGCGGCGGTGAGGCGGGCGCGCGACAGCGGGGAGCTGTAGACGGCGTCGATGCGTTCGCGCGCCGCCCAGGCGGCGAGTTCGGCGGCCTGGAGGCGGCCGCGCGGCGTGAGCGCCACGTCGGTGCGCCCGGCGTAGCGGTTGCCTTCGTGCCAGACGGTTTCGCCGTGGCGTACGAGAATGACGTCGGTCACTGGTGTGTCCTCATCGGTGGTGCGTGCGGGGTGCTCCGGATGCGTGCGTGGGCGGCGACCTCGGCGGGCAGCCAGCCACGGACGGCGAGTGCGTCGACGAAGCGCAGGTAGCCGGGGATCCTGCGGGCCGTGCGGTCCGGGTCGGGGCGGATCTCCTCGCCCGGTGCGACCAGGGCCGCCGCCGCGGCGCGCACGGACACGCCGCCGGCCGTCGCCGCGAGCACCGCCATCCCGACGGCGCCCTCGGCCTGGGCCGGCACGTGGACGGTGCGGCCGAGGACGTCGGCCCGCAGGGCGTTCCAGTAGCGGTTCCGCGCACCGCCCCCGGTGAGGGTGAGCGGGCCGTCGACGGGCGCGCCGAGCAGGTCGAGGTAGTCGAAGCAGAGCCGCTCCACGAAGGCGACGCCCAGCAGGTGGGCGTGGAAGCGCTCGGCCTCGCCGCGCGGTTCGCCGAGCGTGAAGGGCGCGGCGTCCGTGGCCCGGAAGGGGAAGCGCTCACCGCCGTGCGACACCAGGGGGTAGGTGACGGCGTCGCCGTCGGCCGCGGCCGCGGCCTCGGTGAGCCGGTCCAGGTCGGCGCCGGGGAACGCGCGCGCGATGACGCCCGCGCCGCTGCTGGACGCGCCGCCGGGCAGCCAGGTGTCGTCGGGGCCCCGGTGGCAGTAGACGACGCCGCCCGGGTCGCGTACGAGGTGGGGGCTGACGCCCTTGAACACCAGCGTGGTGCCGAGAACGGAGTTCCAGGCGCCGGGGGTGAGGGCGCCCGCGCCGAGCTGTGCGGCGCAGCCGTCGGTCATCCCGGCGACGACGGCGGTGCCTTCGGGGATGCCGGTGGCCGCGGCCGCCGCGGCGCACACGGTGCCGAGCACGGTCCCGGGCCGCACGACGTCCGGCAACAGCCGCTCGGGGACGTCGAGTTCGGCGAGCACCCGCGTGGGCCAGCGCTCGTCGACCAGGTGGTAGCCGGTCTTCAGGGCGTGGCTGGCGTCGCTCGCGACCTGGTGGCCGACGAGCCGCCAGGTGATCAGGTCGGGCTGGTGGAGGAGGCGCGCCCCCGTCGGCAGGGACGCCCGGTCCAGGAGCCACCGCAGCTTGGGCAGCGCCCAGGACGGCTGCATGGAGCGGTAGCCGAGGTCGCGCCAGACGGCCTCGCCCGCCGCGTTGACGCGGTCGGCCTGGGGGGCGGCGCGCCCGTCGTCGTACATGAGGCCCGGGGTGAGCGGGGTGCCGGACGCGTCGGCGAGCAGGATCGTGCCGGAGGTGGCGTCGAGGGCGAGGGCACGGACGCGGGCGGGGTCGTCGAGGGCGGCGATCGCCTCGCGGCAGGCGGCGGTGAGCGCGCTCCACCACTGCTCCGGGTCCTGTTCGTGGCGGTTGCCCTCGCGGTGGCCGGTCAGCGGCCGGGACGCGGTGGCGAGGACGGTGCCCGTGGAGTCGACAGCGACGCAGCGGGCGCTCTGCGTGCCGAGGTCGAGGCCGAGCCACACGGCGTCGGACGGCAGCGGGGCCGCACGGACGTCAGACACGGGACGCTCCCTGCGCGGGTGCCGCCGACGCCGTCCACCCGGCGTCACGCGCGAGCCCCCGCCACCGCAGGAACGCCTCGTACAGGCCCGCGTAGTACCGCGCGCGCTCCGCGTCCGGCTCCCAACTGGTGCGCATCCGCACGTACTTGGCGGCGGCGCTGTGCATGCTGGACTCGGCGCCGGTGAGGACGAGACCCGTGAGGAAGGCGCCCTTGGCGCCGAGTTCGGTGTCGCCGGAGCGGGCGGTGGGGACGCCGGTGGCGTCGGCGATGAGCTGGCACCAGGCGTCGTTGTTGGCGCCGCCGCCGCACAGGCGCAGCTCGGTGACGGTCGTGCGCGCGGCGACGAGCGAGTCGCGCAGGACGAGCGAGAGCCCGTCGAAGACGGCCCGCGCCAGGTCGGCGCGGGTGTGCTCCAGGGAGAGGCCCCAGAAGGAGCCGCGGGCGCGCGGGTCGAGGAACGGCGCCCGCTCACCGGCCGGTGACAGATAGGGCAGGAAGAGCACGCCGCCCGCGCCCGGCGGCGCGGAGAACGCGAGGGCGCCGAGCTCCGGCGGCCCGTCGAGCCCGAGTGTGCGGGCGGCCCAGGTCAGGACCTCGGCGCCGTTGAGGGTCGGGAAGGCGCGCAGGACCCGCTCCCGGCCCCGGTAGGCGATGGTGATGCCGGACGGCTCGCCGCTGGTGTCGACGTCCGTGCGGACGATCTCGGTGCACAGCGTGGTGCCGAGGATGCTGCACGCCTGACCGGGGTTGACGACGCCGACGCCGCGGGCGGTGGCGGCGATGTCGTACGGGGCCATCACGACGGGGAGCCCGGCGGGCAGCCCGAGCTGGGCGGCGGCGTCGCCCGTTATCTCGGCGATCCGCTCGTGCTCGCCGAGGACCTCCGGAAGCAGGCGCGCGTACGGGGTGAGCCCGAACAGGTCGACGATGCCGGGGTCGTAGGCGCCGGTGGCGTGGTCGAGGAAGGGCGCCGACGCGTCGGACTCGTCGACCGCGGTGACGCCGGTGAGCTTCAGGAACAGCCAGCCCGCCGCGGTCAGGGACGCGCTGGAGCGGTCCAGGCGGTCCGGGTCGTGGGCGGCGAGCCAGCTGAAGACGGCGTTGGGCATGCCGCTGCACGTGAGCGAGCCGTTGCGCCGGAACGCCTCCTCCAGGACGCCGTCGTGCTGCCAGCGCGTGAGGAGGTCGCCCGCGCGCCCGTCGGACCACAGGATCGCGGGTCCGGTGGGCCGTCCCGCCGCGTCGACGAGCCAGGCGCCGTCGCCCTGCGCGGTGAACGTCACCAGCCAGACGGGGTCGGCGACTTCGGAGAGCGCGGTGCGGACGGTGTAGACGACCGCGTTCCACACGGTGTCCATGTCCTGCTCGGCCCAGCCGGGGTGCGGGCGCTGCACCTCGGTCGCGAGCCGCGACACGGCGAGCTCGCCGCCCTGGTCGTCGAAGACCACGGACTTGATCATGGTGGTGCCGACGTCGATCGCGAGGACGGACATGGTCTTCACAGTCCCTTCGTGGCGGGGGCGGGTGCGGGGGCCGGTGCGGCTGCGGTGTGCGGCGCCCCGGCGTCCGGTGCGGAATCGGCTTGCACGGGACCGGTGTCGCCGGTCGTCTTCAGTACGAGGGTGAGGGCCGCGCTCACCGCATGGAACCCGGCGAAGATCCAGACGACGCCCGCCACGCCCAACGGCCCGCGGAACAGGCTGACGACGAGCGGCCCCACGAAGGTGGACGCTCCGGCACCCAGGTTCAGGGCGGCCATGGCCTGTCCCTTGTGGGCGGGCGCGACGGCGGTCATGAGCGCGGACAGCGGCACGTACCCGGAGAGCGTGGCGCCGTAGACCACGGCGACCAGGACGCACAGCGCGTACTGCGCGCCGGCCGCCGCGGGGACGTAGTAGAGGAGCAGCGTCGACACCGTGCAGCCGACGCCGCCGCACCACGCGACCGTCGTGCGCCAGCCTGCCTTGTCGCCGACGACGCCGAACAGCAGGTTCGTGACGATATTCGTGGCGAACATGATGGCGAGCAGTCTGAGCCACTGCGCGTCGGAGAGCCCCACCTCGTCCGTGAACCACGCCGGAAGCATCACCAGAAAGCCGAACTGCGAGGCGGTGTTCAGCATCCGCACGACGGCACCGGCGCCGACCCGCGGATTGCGCACCAGGATCGTCAGGCTGCCGGAGAGACCCGCGAGCGGACTCTGTCCGGCGGGCGCGAGCCGGGCGGAGCCGGTGCGCTCCCGCAGCAGGAGCAGCGGAAGCAGGCCGCCCACGACCACGACGCCGAGCGCGGCCCACAGGGTGCCCCGCTCCCCGATGTGCGGGATGAGCAGGCTCGCCGTGAGCGAGCCGAGCGTCGGCAGGCCCGCGGAGAACGCCGACCAGAACCAGCCCATGGCGCTGCCCATCTGCCGCGGCGGCGCGACGGCGGCGATCCACACCAGGAAGGCGTACGCGAACAGCGGATAGGCGAGGCCGCGCAGGCCGTACCCGACGAGCAGCAGCGGATAGGCCTTGCTCGGCACGGCGACGGCGAGGAAGAACACGTGGGTGACGGCGAAGGCGCCGAGCCCGAGCCACATGACCCGGCGCGGCCCCCACAGGTCGGACAGCGCGCCGGACAGCCATCCGGCGACGGCGCCCGTGACGCCGTACACGGTGAAGACCATGGCGACCTGCGCCTTGGGGATGCCGAGGTCCTCCAGGTACGGCGAGAGGAACCCGGCCTCGATCCCGACGCCCGTCATGAAGACCAGGAGGCCGAGGTAGCCCCAGGAGAGGGGCTGCGGGATGCCTGCGCGTGTGAAGAGCGAACGCGGCGCGGGGCTGTTCGTCATCGAAGCTCCCCTGGGGACGGTGGTGTGGGCCGGGCGGCGGCCGGGGTGTGCGCTGGAGTGAGCAAACAGTTGGCTGAAACGGCACGTCAATCACCTGGGAAAACCTCACGCGGGGCGGGCGGGGGCGCCCACGGCCCGAGCTGTGCGGCCGGGCTACGATCCGAGTGAAGTACGTGCGAACATCACTCGGTGACTTCACACGAGATGACACGAGGTGCGGAGAGGCGGGGCCCGTGACGGACGAGGGTGACGGCAGGGCGGACCGGGTCGACGTCCGCGAGCGGCGGCGGCGCGAGATCCGGGACCTGGTGGTCGCGGGCGGCTTCGTACGGGCCGCGGACCTCGCCGACACGTTCGGCGTGAGCCTGATGACGGTCCACCGGGACCTGGACTTCCTGCAGTCGCAGGGCTGGCTGCGCAAGGTGCGCGGCGGGGCGACGGCGCTGCCGTCGGCGCAGTTCCACGGCAGCGTCGCCGAGCGCATGACGGCGATGGCGCAGACGAAGCAGCAGCTGGCCCGCGCCGCGGCCCGCCTCCTGGTGCCCGGCCAGACCGTGCTGCTCGACGACAGCACGACGTGTCTGCACCTGACCCGCGAGTTCGCCGCGCACGCCCCGCTGACGGTCCTCACCAACTCCCTGCCCGCGATCACCGCGCTAGCCAAGGAGCCGGGCGTCTCCCTCATCGCGCTCGGCGGCAGCTACTTCCCCGCGTACGACGCCTTCATGGGGCTGCACACCGCCGACAGCGTGGCGGCGTTCCGCGCGGATGTCCTCTTCATGTCGACGACGGCCGTGACGCGCGGCCGCTGCTATCACACCTCGCCGGAGACGGTGCAGGTCAAGCGGGCGATGATGGCGGCGGCCACGCGCCGCGTGCTGCTCGCCGACCACACCAAGTTCACCCGCGACGGCCTGTACGCGCTCGCGCCGCTCACAGACTTCGACGTGGTCGTCGTCGACGACGGGCTCGCGCGCGACGAGGTGCGGGCGATGCGGGAGCGGGGCGTGGAGGTCCAGGTCGTCGAGCGCGCCGCCGAACAGGTACGTGTACATCAGCACCATCATGATCGGGAACGC
>NZ_JBHYJH010000233.1:0-11251 GCF_042740445.1 Streptomyces sp. NPDC059003
CGCTCGTCCCTGAGGGCGAGCGCGCGGCTCGATGCACCGTCACCCGGGCAGAACGCCCGCCACCGGCCCGACCACCGGCAGGTCCGCCACCGACCCGCCCTGAGTGATCGGGCCCGTCGCCACCGCCGACGACACCGGCTTGAAGTCGGCCACCTGCGTCCCCACGGCGTTGTCGAGCGGGTCGACCCCCGTCCCGGCCAGCGGGTCGAGCTTCAGCCCCTTCACGGGCCCGACGGCCTGCGTCACACCGTGCATCAGCCCCTCCCCGGCGGTGGTCGGGTCGAGGTTGCCGAGCTGCGAGAGCGCGGGCACCTGCGCGGGACCGGCCGGCGGCGCCACGGGCGCCGCACTCGCGCTCCCCGCACCCCCCGCCCCCAGCGCGACACCCGCCGCGGCCAGGACGACCCCGGCACGCAGCCCCGCCCGCACGGGCGAAGAAGGCGAACAAGACGAAGAAGGCATGAGGACCACCTGCCGAACTCGATGCGAGATTCCGTTGCGTAATCAGGAGCACACGCAGAGTAGTTGAGACGGGACATTCGCTCCAAAGCCCGCCCCGCCGGGTCGCCGGCCCGAACGAATGCCGCACACTGGTCTCTCGTGAGTTCCCATCCCCCGGAACCAATCTCGACATCTAGCCGTTGACCTGCGGAAATAGTGATCTAATCAACCCTAGTACGCCTCCACGTGCGCACGACGTGCGCACCACAAGATCAGTTAGCGTCTGATCATGGCGTACGTACAGGAGCGTAAGCGCGCTGACGGAGAGGTCTCGTACACCGTCCGTTGGCGGGCAGGTGGGTCTCGTGGCGGCAAGAACGAATCTGAGGTCTTCAGCGAGCGACCCGCCGCTGACCGCTTCCGTGACCTGGTCGCCGGCCACGGGGAGCAATGGCCCCCTGGATGGATACGCGGCCGCGGGTTCATCCAGGACTTGCGCGGCGACGACGAGATGTTCGAGCCGTTCGCCATGAAGTACATCGAGCTACTCACCGGCGTTGGGGGCGACACCCGTAGCCGGTACAAGCGGTTCGTTCAGCGGAACATGACGCCCTGGTTCAAGAATTTCTCCGTACGTGACGGTGAGGGCGGCATCAGCCGCGAGCAGATACAGCAGTGGATTAACGACCTTGAGGCCGGTCGGCTCGCTCCACATGATCCGCTGGGGATGAAGCGAGTCCCCTGCAAGCCCAAGATGATCTCCAACAACCACGGCCTCCTCTACGGAATTCTTCAGGCGGCCGTGATCGCCGAACCACCCCTGCGCGCTTCCAACCCGTGCGCGTACACCCGCCTGCCTCGGCAAGACGACGAGATCGAGGAAGAGATGACCTTCCTCGAACGTGACGAGTGGGCACTGATCTACGCCTGCCTGGCCGAGGACGCGAAGGACCTGGCTGAGGCGTTTGCTGAGACCGGCGGTCGATGGGGCGAGATCACCGCACTTCAGCCACGAGACCTGCGCCGACGGAACGGCCAGCCCGCAATTCGAATCCAACGTGCGTGGAAGCGAGACGAAGACGGTCAGCCCTACCTCGGCGCGCCCAAAACGAAGAAGAGCCGTCGGACCGTCGTCATCACACACAAGCTCGACCGCATGCTGCGGCGACGAGCGCAAGGCTTGGCGCCCGACGACTTGCTCTTCACCGGTCCGAACGGCGGCAGGTGGGACGGCTCGACATTCCGTCGCCTCCGCTGGGCTCCCGCCCTGGAACTGGCAGCGATGAGGGGCCTGACGAAACGTCCGCGCCTCCATGACCTGCGTCACTCGCACGCCGCCTGGCTCATCGCAGCCAGGGTTCCGCTGCCCGCGATTCAGGCCCGTCTGGGCCACGAATCCATCACCACCACCATCGACCGCTACGGTCATCTTCTCGACGCCTTGGACCACGAGATCGTGGCAGCAGTCGAGTGGGCCATGGATCCCACAGCTCCTCTTCCCGGATTTCTCCGCCACTCTGGGCTGGCAACCAGTCCAACGGCGCACGTGTCGCACGCCGGTCCCGATCAATCGCTTCCTGCCTCCGAAGGAGCCGTCGACGTGTACGACCCTGGCACCTCTCGCCAGATCTCGCCCGTCTTCTTAGCCGTTCTCGACAACCGGGAGGTGCCGTTTGCCAGCCGCACCCACGCCCAGTTCGTCATTGACCAGTGGAACGATGATCACGCAGTGCAGGTGGAGGAAATGCGCGCGGCCGGATGGCCCGAGGAGAAGGTGCTGCGCAAGCTAGGACGCGGGCCAGAGGAGCGTGTGGAGTGGACTGGCGGCGGCCCAGTTTGGACACGTATACCGGACCGACAGCATGTCCACTATCTGATAGAGGCATTCAGCCCCGACGGTTCAACGGCCTACGAACCCCTCCCTCTCCTCAGCACTTGGGCATGGGAGTTCGAAGCGGACCTCTACACGACGGAATCTGCGCGGAGCTGGACAAGCTTCCGCCCTGGCGCGCAGGACGCCACGACCGAGGCCCATGCCTTGGGAATTAACAGGGCCGCAGTGCTGGAAGAGTTCCAGAAGGCACGGAACAAGGCACGATCAGAATGCAGCCGGAACCCGTACCTTCGCCGGGTGCCTCCGCCTCCCGACACCAGCGCTCCGGATGGGCAGGGTTGTCCGACTCCGTAGATCTGTCGGTCAGCGTCTCGCCTGTGCCGAGGAGCTGGTCCAGTTCCACGTTCGCCCGCCCACGAGGCCGAGCAACTCCCGGGCAGCTCCCAAGACCGGGAGTGCGGTCGCCCCGTGAGCGCGGCTCAGTCCTCGCGGCTGTCGTATGAGGCGACGAGGCTGCTGGCGCTGCCTCCAGCAGGCGGTCCGGCCGGGTAAGCGGACCGGCTCGCTTCTCCGAAGCGGACGCAGACTTGCTGCTGGCTGGGGCGGTCGACAACGGCCGCCAATGACGACGACTCCAGCACCGCTTGGATCGCGTCGAACTGCTGATGCGGGGGAAGAACACTCGTCTCCTCCATCGCTGGGTCCAGCCTTCTGCTCTTGCGTGCCCCCAATGGCTGCGCACCGTCGCTCGCAGCTGACGTCGGCTCAGCCGTCTGCTTTCGTGTGCCGGAGGTGACGAGCCGGATGCTCCAGCGGCGGCCCAGTAGGCGGTAGCGCCGGGGGCGGACCGTATTGCAGTCCTTCGTCATACACAGGAGCAGCGGCCCCTTCCGGTGTTCACCCAGTGCGTCGTACTCGCCGATCGTCAGCAAGCGATGGGGGGATGGGCGCTGGCAGGTGGCGCACTGCAGCTCGTACGTGGTCAGCACCTTCATCCCGGGCAGGCTGACGCTGTCGATCGGCCCCGCCAAGGAGGCCGAGTGCCCGCAGAGCTGACAGGACATCAGGCTGCTCCCGCCCTGAGGCGTGGACTTCACCCGGTGGTGCAGCAGGCTAAGCCGCTCGTCCCTGGTCAGCCCTTCTCTGTCTACCCGTCGGTGGCAACGGAAGCACAGCATGGCCCTCAGGGGGGAGGTCGTTGCGTCGCGGTCCGGAAGATCTTGAAGGAGCCGCCGCAGCACCTGGCCCCATCTGCGGCGCTGGGACCGCCGCTCAAGCCGGCGGTCCCAGCGCCGCAGGGCCCGGACCGAGTAGACCGCCAGGGTCAAAGTGATCACCGGGACCGTCCACTTCTCGGTCCACCAGCCCTCCTGCGGCAGGACCGGATCCCGGTGCGGCCCGTCGGCAGGCGTCGCGCGTTGCAGCGCGCCGCCGGCCGCGAGTCCAAGGACGGTCAGGACGCCCACGACCGCGGCAGCGATGGCGGCGCGCAGCAGGAGCATCGCGCGGGAGCAGTGCCGGGCCACGGTGCCGGGGTGTTTGCCCATCAGGACGGCCGTCTCGCCCCGAGAGTAGTCCAGGGCGCAGGTCGCCCACACCGCGGTGCGTTGCGGCACTGTCAGTCCCTGCGCCGCCCGGTGCACCGCGTCCCGGTTGTCCACCAGCGCACTGAAGTCGGCGACGTCCGGGGCCGGGCAGCACAACGGGTCGGCGGCCTGCCGCTCGTCCAGGCGGCGGTGCTCCCCGAGGCGCGTTGCCAGGTGTACGACCTCGGTGCGGATCAGCTTGTACAGGTAGGCGCGTGGCCGCTGCACGGCGCCCGGGTCCTTCAGCGCCGTGGCGAGGGCGCTGCTGACGATGTCGTCGGCGTCCGCCACCGA
This sequence comes from Streptomyces sp. NPDC059003, assembly GCF_042740445.1. NCBI lineage: Bacteria > Bacillati > Actinomycetota > Actinomycetes > Kitasatosporales > Streptomycetaceae > Streptomyces > Streptomyces sp. NPDC059003. The sequence goes on from NZ_JBHYJH010000233.1 coordinate 4,156, forward strand.
CTCCGGTACTCCGGCATCGTCAAGCAGCTGGCGGGCCTTGCCCGTCATCTCGCCCCGGTACTGCGCAAAGACCCGGCCCAGCGTCTCGGCGGTCACCGTCTCCGGCTCAGCCACCGGCCTGTCCCTTCCCTCGCTTCGCCTGCTTCCGCCCGCCCGGCGCCAGCGGCACCGGCCCCGGGCTCCCGCCGCCGCGCTCAGCACGGATGATCTCGGCCTTGCCCCGGGCCTGGATCCGGTACGCCACGCTGTTCAGCAGCTTCTGCAGGCTCGGGACCAACAGCAGGAACACCAACGCCACGATGCCAAAGACCTCCACAGCCCCCCTCCCTTTCAGTGTGCGGCCGTTGAGCGCTCCGGTCTCCGGGCAGCGGCCGTTCTCACTGAAGGGCCGCGAGCCCGCCGTTCTGATGACACCCCGCCCAAGATTCTTTTCACCCGCCCCACCACAGGCGGATACGGCGCCTCTGGAATCCCGTGCGGTGCGTCCGGGGGATCCTGCGGTGTGTGCCGCACCCGCCCCGGGACTCCGGCCCCACAGTGGTGCCGCCGGGACCTGCCCGAACCCCCGGAAAAGACGGAGACGCCCGTGTCGGCGACCAGCGACAGATTCACGCACAGCCAACTCTCGACCCTGCTGGAGGGCGTGGACGACGCGCGCACGATGGCCGCGACACGGCTGTTGGCCGCGCACCAGGACGGCTACTAGCTACGCCGGTTCACCGCGGAGCGGAACTGCCACCGACCCTGGATCACCCACACCGAGCACGACACTCCGATCGTCTCCCTGAGGCGCCCCCGCGGTCGCCAGATCGACTGGAACGCGATCCACATGCTCGTGAGCACGCCGGACTCGTGGGTCCACCAGGCATACGACACCGACCTCGCCGTGCTGCGGGTCGCCGCCTCGCTCGTTGGCCCCATGGACATCTCCCTGGAGCACGTCACGCTCGCCCTCGGCGACGCCGAGCTCCGGCTGATCCAGTGGGCGCTGGAGCTGGCTGTCCACGGCCCGGAGGCCGACCTGATCCTCGACGGGAACATCTGATGACGACCCGCCTGGGCGAGGACATCGCCTACCCGTTGTACGAGCCGTGCCCGCCGGGGTTTGCTGAGTCCCGGCTCAGCCCGGAACGGCTTGCAGATCTGACCGAGATCTACTGGGATGACGCGGCGTTCCGCCGTGCGGAGATCGCGCTGGAAGAAGAGCTCCGCTCGGGCACGTTCACGGTGGTCACCACGGCCCACCCAGAGGGCCGCACATGGTCATTGGAGGACTGCCGGATCCAGCAGCACAACAAAGTCGCCTCCGATCCCGTGGCCACCACCGTGGAACTCGTCGACAAGATGCACTTTTGGCACAGCTGCAGGCTATTCTTCCTCGACGCAGAGATGGCGTTGCGCGAAGAAGATCTGGGGCGCGGGCTCTTCTCCGCTCACAGTCAGACCAGCATGTGGTGCCGGTCCTGCCGTAGCGGGCAGAACCGGCACCACTTTAGGCATTGGCAGGCACCGTCGAAACGACATCCATGAACAGTGACACAGCTATGGGATGAACTTATGAGTTCGCCCCCTGAACACGAGGCTGCGGCCGAAGCGGATCTCTCTGGCCTGATGGCCGGCCCGCGGATCACCGTGGACGAGCTGGCTGTGGAGCTGGCTGGGATCAAGCTGCGGATGGCTGCCAATGCCCCGTCTATCTAGCACCGGACTTGAATCTGACCGACGGAATCCGGCCCAAACTCGATCACGGCACCTACCTGTCAATCATCTGTCCAGACCAGGGTGCCGGGGAAGTCGGGGTCCACATCAGTTGCCTGCGACGTCCTGTCGGGCAGTCGGGCAACCCAGGGAGGCGGGGAAGCCAGCACGTTCCCTACGAACTCGAGCACGCTGGAAAGCGAGGACCAGAGGGGGTCGTCGCTCCACTCGTATCCGATCTCTTCGACGTCCCAGCCTCCGAGACGTCCCGTGCGGGTATCGACGACGAGCTGCCTTACGTTCAGCTCGGCGATGGGAACGATCAAATAACTGTCATTGCCAGGTCTGTGCGGATCATCCTCCAGCCTGTAGCGAAGGGTTCTCAGGTGCGTCTTCTCGATGTCTTGGACGCTATGTAGGCGGTATCCGATCGGGATGATGTCGGTGAGGCCTGACCCGTTGTGCCGTAAGAGCGACTGTTCGACATCCTCGGGAAGTCTCACTCCGATGCGGTCGTGCAACTGATCGAGTTGAAGCCTGCTGCACGGCCCTGGCAGGGGGGCTTCTTCGGGGGCGTACCGGTCGAGCCAGTGTTCGATCTTTTCCCAGGATTCATCAACCGACATGCGCCCGCTCCTCGTGATGTGAACAGTCCAGCATGCGCGGTGCCTGCCCCTGCAACAGCAGGGGCAGGCACCGCAAGGAGACAGAGGCTATGAGCAGGAGACCTGGCCTGCTCGTGGCCTGTGTTCCGCCCGGCATGACGCCTTGGCTTGCTTGGGCGGCATCGAGTAGCGGAGTTTAGCGTCTGCTCTGTGGACGTTGGTAGAGACCAGTTTGAAGGAGACGAACCGGGGTCTGTAGATGGTGGGGTCGCGGTAATGGGCGCCGTCGGGGGCGACGCGGTTGTCGAAGTTGTTCACGTTGTACGAGAGTGTCCAGCGGTCTCCGGTCGCCAACGATGGATGGACGTGCGCGTTGTAGGAGAAGCACTTGCCGTCCTCCTGGCCGGCGACGCAGTCTCCGAAGGGTATGGGTCCGCCTTCGGGCATCCGGTACACCTCGTCGTGGTCGACCCAGGACCCGAACGGCCCGTAGGGGTCACAACCCGTCCACATTCGGATCTTTCCGCTGAATGCTTCCGTACTGTCCTGGCTGACGAGGACGAAGCTGCCCTTGTGGGGTGTGACGCTGTACTCGTTGGCGATGCCGATAGTGGTGTCGTCCCCCTCGGTCTCGCCGTACATCCAGTTCCTTGTCGCACCGTTGAGGTACTGCCACTTGGACGCGTCGGCGACGTTGGTTCCCTTGACGCGGGCCACCCGCATGCCCTTGTTGAGGGGCTTGTCGCTGGTGCCGTAGATGTAGGTGTACCCGTCACCGCTCTGCTCAGCGGACATCACGGCCGATCCCCACTGGACACCCGCCTCGGATGGGAGTGGCGCAATCGACTCCGGCTCCTTGAGGTTGTTCAGGTCGAACGTTGCGACCATGGAGCTCTTGATCTTGAAGTCCCAGTCACCGTCGCCGAACTTGTGCCACTCGTGGAAAACGACTTGCAGGCGCTTCTCGCCCTTGACATTGGCAACGAGTCCGTCACCGAGCCAGTACCAGTGCCTTTCTGTGGGGCGAGGCATGAGTGCCTCTGGTTCGCTGTCGGTGCCGCCGGTGATTGTGGTGAGGTTGTCGCCGACCTGGGCGACGATTGAGCTGTTGATCAGTGGGGCACTGGTTGGCCGTGTGCCGTCCGCGTTGAGCGGGCCCATGAAAGTGTCGGAGAAGAGCCACAGACGCCGCCCATCGGGAAGGGTCACCGAGAAGGTGGAGTCGCCTCCGGTCCATCCATCGCGTGTGGTGGCCGCGTACTTGTTGAACACATCCTCCGGATACGCCTTCGGCTCTGCCTGCTTGGCCTCGATCATGTCAGCAGCCTGGCACTGGTGGTACTGGACCGGCGCCGCGACACCACTGGGCCTGTCAGGACCGTTGTAGTCACCCCCGGACGGCGTGATGAGATGGACGTAGAACTTTTCTTTGTTCAGGATGCGCAGGGTTCTGTAGAACTTCTTTAGGTCTCTTCCCGCCGCTTCGTTATGAGTCGCCCTTATAGGCTTGACGGAAAAATGCTTGTACCCGTCATTATCAGAGCCCCCAGCTCCAGTGACCGATCCCTGATAGGTGGAGGCGTAGGGGTACTCGTCACATTGCCGGTCATACTCCAAAGCTTTGGCATACCCTGCGCCATAGTGCTTGATGCACTGACGTCTGGTCTTATTCTGATTGGAGGTACTGTCCTTCCCGTTTTGATCCTTTCCCTGTAGGCGCTCAAGCGGAACCTCGCTCTGCGGTGATCCGGGTATTATCTTTTTGAACCTGGATGACGGCTTGGTTCCCTGGGGGCGGTTCTGCGCCTCCCATACATGGTCCGCCTGCTCAACCCACTCAGGACGCGAGTCGAACCGGTACATAACCGGCTTGTCGTCGTCGAACACGCAGCCGCGTTTTTTATCGAAGTAGGTCGCCGAGTCGCAACGGAATGGAGCGCCCTCAAGCTTAGTCACGTCGTCTTCGTGACCCGGCTTACTGAGAGTCGCTGTGAGGCCGAAAGAGTACTTCGCCACCTTGTCATCGGTCAGACCGTCTTCAGGGGAGAAGAACGTAATCCACTCGGTGGAGCCTGAACCCTCGCTCCATGTCCGGAGAGTGTCTTCGCGGCCACCGCTCTTGATGCACGCCTGTCCGGATTTTTTAGTGCAGTCCCCTTCCATCTTGAGTTTGACATCCCAGGGAGGTCGCGGGCCACTAGCCTTCCAGTCATCTAGAATGATCCACAGCGCCGTCTCACGGTCGTTTTCATTATCCGAGCCTTGGCGCGCTATACCCATGACAGAAATCCGCCACTCGATTTTGCCATCGAGTTGGCAGGGCAGGCCCGGGCGACACGTGGTTTCGACTACCTCACCCTTTGTGACCAAGCACCATATATCTCGGTCGACGATCATACTCTCCGAGTCCCCAGGATATGGGGCATTTCTGCATGTGTCCATGCTCGGCTGCGCTAACCTGGTCTGCGATTCTCGTTCTGCATAGTCAGGCAGATATTGGGCAGCATGGCGGGATACAGCCTTCATTTCCTCGGGCGTCTCTTTGCGTTTCAGCGAGAAATCAAAGACTGGATTCTCGCGGTCTACTGCATTGCGCCCCCTCTCCGACTGGCTCCCCCAATTGAGCGTAATGGTGCGACGTGCACCAGTTTCACCCGAGGCTTGCGCAGCAGACAACGAACCTACTGCGGCCAAGACCATTAGAACCAGGATGACCAGAAGTGGTCGTCTTCGCTTCACCTTTCCCCCTAGCAGATTTTGATCACGGTCCTCGAAGGCGCACGCAAGAGTCGATCTCCTCTTTGCAGGGGCGTTCGAAGCGTGGACTGAGAGAAGTTGTCACTAAATGAACACCGCAGGGCTCCAGACTGCCCGCTGATTAGCGGAGACTGCCTCCAGGTCGACTTCCCCAGCAAGGAACTTTACGCACGCTAATCAGAGAAGTGAACCCAACCCTCCCGCACCTCTTCGAGACGCGTGCGCTTTCAGCCTCGTTGAGATGCAGCAATATCCCGCGTCACTCCTGGTAGTAGCCGTTCTATCGGATTCTTTGCGGATCCATCCAGCGGATTCACCTGCCTGACAGTTGGCTTAAATCACAACAGAGGCATTGCATTTGGAACCGTGAATTCAACCTAGACACGCCCGCACTGAGTCATTGCTTGACAACTGTGTCCAGGCTCACTAACCGATCACAGTCGACCTCTCTTGCGGCAACCGACGCTGACGCATGGCCGTATTGCCCGCCGACAGGGCAGCGCCCCGCCCCTACCCTCAACTGCGTGTCTCGTGGAGGAGCGAACCCGACGCTGCGCGATGTCGCGTTGCTCGCTGGGGTGAGCACGATGACGGTTTCGAGGGTGCTCCACGGTGCTTCGAGGGTGGCGTCCACAACCCGTCAGCGCGTGCTCGCTGCGGTCGCCGCATGCGGCTATCGCCCCAACGAACTCGCCAGAAGCCTGCGGCGTCAGAGTGACACCGGTCTGATCGGGCTCTTGGTCCCCGATCTGTCCCGCTCTTCCTGTTCCCGGCTCGCCGTCGGGATTGACGCGCAGGCCGCGCAGCATGGTTTGAGGGTCATCGTCTGCAGCACGGGGCAGAGCAAGGCCAAAGAGAAGGCGTTAGTCGACGAGCTGCTGGCCCGACGGGTGGACGGCATCGTTGCTGTCCCGTGCGGCGGTGACCAACAGCATCTTTCCGCGGCGCCGGATGCGGATGTGCCCGTGGTGCTCGCCCACGATCCTCCAGAGGGTTTCACAGCCGACTGTGTGCTTGTCGACGGCTTCGGCGGTGCCCGCGACGCCACCATGTCGCTCTTGCTCCGGGGCCATCACCGCATCGGCCTTCTCACCACGGCAGCCGCCGGCCATAGGGAAACCGAGACCCTGCGCGGATACACGGCAGTCATGAACAGCGCCGGTCTGCCCGCAAGGGACTGGGTAAGACTGTTCCGAGAGGCACCCGGCGGAGCTGAGCACGCCGCCGTTGACCTTCTCACCCTTCCCTGCCCTCCCACCGCTCTCCTGTGCTCCAGCCCTCTTGCCACAGCCAGCGCTCTCCGAGCAGTCCAGCGTCGGGGAACGAACACCGACCTGGCCGGCTTTCTCGACTCTGACCTCGCAGCCGATCTCCCCCTCACCGTCATCACATACGACGCTCAGGAACTCGGCCGGACAGCCTGCCGCCTCCTGATCGACCGCATACAGGGCAAGGAAGACAGCCACGCGAGGAGCGGCATAAATACCGCACCGCGGCCTTCCTGCCGCTTGCATGTGCCAACCCGCCTGATGTCCAACGGGGACTGAAGCGACGCCAGTGCTGCGCCGCAGTAGCCTGACGAAGGCGCCCTCGGTACGGCAGCCGCTGAGCACCCGTCGCATCGGCGTGGCCATGGCTTGCTGGGCAGACGCCGACATACCCGAGGGCCCTGCAATAGGCGAGGTGGAGCGGAGGCAGTTCGTGGTGTCCCCGGAGCCCACCGAGGCCAGGTATGGATTCTGTGAACAGACCTTCAGGCACAGATGCATCCTGCAATCGGCTAACGCCTCGCACGGCAAAGCAGGCACCTACTCGTGGGACTGGCCTACGTGATCCGGCGACCGCCTACCTCGGGGAGGGGCGCCAGCACCAGCTTCTCCCGCAGACAGAGTCGATTCATGCCAGCACCACTCAGATAGGGATAATGCCTCGCGGGCGCGCAAGAGACGGCGCCGCCAAAGCTGGGGAAGGCAGTGGACCGAGGTCACCGGCTGCTGATCCTGCTCGCCGCGTGGGGCGTGCGCACGTGTGCGCAC
>NZ_JBHYJH010000234.1:0-11092 GCF_042740445.1 Streptomyces sp. NPDC059003
GTTATCGGCGCTCCGCGCCTCGTCCTCAAGCGCCCGACCGGCTATGAATAGCCCGTCCGGCGCTTGAGGACGAGCGCGTCAGCGCGATGGACAACAGCACGAGGGCCGCGGCCGACTCCGAACCCGGCTGCGCCGCGAAGGTGACCAGGGACTGGTCGGGCGAGCCGGCCAGGTGCAAGGTCTCGCGGTGGAGAAGCAGGGCCCCGGCCTCGGGGTGGGCAAGGCGCCAGGTCCCCTGCGCGATTTCGCGCACGCCGTGTTCCGCCCAGAGGCGGCGGAAGTCCTCGCTGCGGACGGAGAGTTCGCCGAGGAGGGTGCAGAGGCGGTCGTCGCACGGGTAGCGGCCGAGGTCGAGGCGGAGGGCGACGACCGTGTCGCGGGCCACCTCCTCCCAGTCCGGGTAGAGCTCCCGCGCGCCGGGGGCGAGGAAGACCTGCCAGGCCACGTTGCGCCGGGCCGCGGGCAGCGCGTCGAAGTCGCCGAACAGGGCGCGCGCGAGCGGATTGGCGGCGAGGACGTCCAGGCGGGGGCCGATGACGTACGCGGGCACGTCGCCCAGGGAGTCGAGGAGGATCCGCACGCCGTCGCGGACGGACTCGGGCCGAGGCGTGCCGTCGCGGTCGGCGGACCCGTGGTGCAGGGCCCGCACCAGATTGCCGAAGTGGGCCCGCTCCGCGTCGTCGAGCCGCAGCCCCCTGGAGACGGCGTCGAGCACGGCGTCCGACACGTTCTGGGCCCGGCCCTGTTCCAGGCGCGTGTAGTAGTCCATGCTGACTCCGGCCAGCTCCGCCAGTTCCTCCCGGCGCAGGCCCGGGACGCGGCGACGGCCGCTGAAGGGACGTACGCCCAGGTCCTCCGGACGCAGGCGGGCGCGACGGGACTTCAGGAAACTGGCGAGTTCGGCGCGGAAATCCATGGAGACATTGTCCGCGCCGAACCTGGTTCTGCCAGACCCAGGGTCGAACGGTGCCCTGGCTGCGCACTCGGGACGGGCGCAGAGTCGTGATCACAGAGAACAGCGACAACAGCCACAACACGGCTCGCTCTTACGGAGATCACGATGACCACCACCGTCACCACCGCTGCCGTCACCACCGCTGCCGCCACCACCGTTTCCTTCGCCGCCCTTCCGCTCGCCGGCCGGGTCGCCGTCGTCACCGGCGCCTCCAGCGGCATCGGCGAGGCCACCGCCCGCCACCTCGCCGCGCAGGGCGCCAAGGTCGCCCTCCTCGCCCGCCGCACCGACCGCCTCACCGGCCACGTCGCCGACATCGAGGCGGCGGGCGGCACCGCCATCGCCGTACCGGCCGACGTCACGGACCCCGCCGCCATCGCGGCCGCCGTCGACCGCGTCCACCAGGAGCTCGGCCGCGTCGACCTCCTCGTCAACAACGCGGGCCTCGCCCTGCCCGACCTGCTCGGCCAGGACGGCGCCGCCAACTGGCGGCGCATGATCGAGGTCAACATCACCGGCGCGTTCGCCGTCGCGGACGCCTTCGTCCCCGACCTGGTCGAGGCGGCGGCCGAGCGCGGCCACGCCGACCTGGTCACCATCTCGTCCGCGGCGGCGCAGACCGTGCTGCCCGGCTTCGGCGGCTACGCGGCGTCCAAGGCGGCCGTCAGCCACCTGCTGCGCAACCTCCGCGCGGAGCTCAGCCCGAAGGACGTGCGGGTCACCACCATCGAGCCCGGCGCCGTCGACACCGAACTGCGCGACGACCTCGGCGACGCCGAGCTCACGGCCGCGGTGCAGGAGGCCGTGGCGTCCATGGGCAACATCCCCACCGGCGCCGACGTCGCCGACCTGATCACGTACGCCGTCACGCGCCCGCGTCACGTCAACCTCCCTCAGCTGTCGATCCTGCCGACGCGCGAAGCGTGACCGGGCTTGGTGCGGCTGGAATTCAGCCCGTCCGGCGTTTGAGGACGAGCGCGCAGCGCGATCGACAGCAACCCAAGGGCGAGCAGCGGATACGGGGACGCCAACGGCTGGTGCCACCACGGCAGGTGGAGGTCGAGGGGGCCCTCGTGCGGGACCAGCCACAGGGTGCGGGCAACGAAGACACCCGCCACGCCCGCCGCCAGGCGCCCGCGGCGCTCCGCGATCAGCACCGCGAGCAGCGGCACGCACCACACCCAGTGATGGGACCAGCTGATCGGCGAGACGAGCAGGGCGGTACCGGCGGCGGCGAGGACACCCCGGGCGGGCGTCGTCGCGCGGGCGGCGAGCCAGAGGCCGAGGGCGGCGACGGCCACCGCCGGGAGCGCCCAGGCGGGGCCCGGCTCGGGGGTGTGCAGGGCGCGGGCCGCCAGGCCTTGCAGGGACTGGTTGTCGACGATCCACGCCTTGCCGACGCGCTCGGTCTCGTACAGGCGGCGCGTCCAGAAGTCGACGCTCGCGGCGGGCAGCGCGAGGGCGCCGACGAGGACGGTCGCGGCGAACGCGGCGGTCGCGGTGGCCGCGTCGCGCGTGCGGCGCGTGACCAGCAGGTACGCGATGAAGAACGCGGGCGTGAGCTTGATCCCGGCGGCGACGCCCAGGGCCAGGCCCTTGCCGGGGGCGCCCGGCGGGCGGGTCAGGTCCCACAGGACCAGGCAGGCGAGCGCGAGGTTGACCTGGCCGAACAGGACGGTCTGGAAGACCGGTTCGAGCCACAGGGCCAGCGCGGTCGCGGCGCACAGGGGGCCGACGCGCGTGGGCAGGCCCGCGAGGCGGCAGGAGAGGTGGACCAGGACGGCGACGAGGGCGATGTTGCCGACGAGGAAGGCGGCCTTGAGGACGGTCGGCGGCAGCCAGGCCGTCGGCACGAAGAGGAGGGCGGCGAACGGCGGGTAGGTGGCGGGCAGTTCCCACTCGGTGACCGCGAAGCCGTACAGGTCGCGGCCGTCGGCGACGGCGGAGCCCGCCGCGCGGTAGACGAGGGCGTCGGCCATGGGCAGGCCGTGCGCGGCGCACAGGGCCGCGAAGGCGGTGCAGGAGACGGCGAGGAGGAGCCAGGCGTTCGCTACTGCGGGTGCAGGGTTGGTCACTTGCCGTGGGGGCACGGCGTAACCCTAGCGGACAGGGTCGGGCACAAGCCGTCAGCGACGGCGGACGCCCGCCTCCTCCGCGTACTCACCGAGCACGGTGACGCCGAAGGCCGCGGTCACGAAGACCTTCGCGGCGCGCAGGGCGTTGCCGACGCGGTGCGGGCGGTGGGAGTCGGTGGCGGCGGTCGCGCCGGCGGCACGGTGGCCGTCGGGGGCGAGGGACGCGGGGCTGAGGACGGTTGCGCTGCTCATGTCTCCATGGTGCTGCGCGGGGCGGCCTGGAACATCGGCCTGCGGGGGTAACCGCACAGGTCCGCCGGTACGACTCCGGGGCGGCGGACCCTACACCTTCGGATGGAGGGCATCCCTGAGGGGCGACTCAGGGATGACTCAGGGTTCGACCCCCGGACCGGCAAGATCACCGCCCGGGGAGATCGCCGCCCCGGAAATTCATTGGCACCGCCACGCACCCCGTCATTAGGATGCCCTCTTCCCCGCCTCCCGCCTCGTGGCGGAGCGCGCCACCGTCCGGTCGGAAACCGGCGGCCCCGAGCCCGCACCCGTGAACGTCCGCACCGGAGGCAGCCCCCGTGAACCCCGCACCCGCCGACCCGCTCGCCCACGAACGAGCTCACCTCGCCGCGTCCCGTTCCGCGCTGCGCGCCATGCGCGAGGACGTCGAGGCCCTGGACATCAGGGACGTCACCGCGAACTGGGTCAACGCCGAGGTCCTCCAGGGACAGATCGACGAGCGGATCAAGGCCCTCGCGGACCTCACGCACACGCCGCTGTTCTTCGGCAGGCTCGACTTCCTGCACGCGCCGGGCGCCGACCGGGCCGAGGGCGGGGAGGGCGAGCAGTTCTACATCGGGCGCAGGCACGTGCACGACGCCGACGGCGACCCGATGGTCATCGACTGGCGCGCGCCCGTGTCGCAGCCCTTCTACCGGGCGTCGAAGAAGGACCCGCAGGACGTGGGCCTGCGCCGCCGGTTCGGTTACACGGGCGGCGACCTGACGGCGTACGAGGACGAGGACCTGACGGACGCGGCCGGGGCCGAGCAGACCAGCAAGCTGCTCCAGCAGGAGATCGAACGGCCCCGCGTGGGCCCCATGCGCGACATCGTGGCGACGATCCAGCCGGAGCAGGACGAGATCGTACGCGGCGGGCTCACCGGCTCGGTGTGCGTACAGGGCGGCCCCGGGACCGGGAAGACGGCCGTGGGCCTGCACCGCGTCGCGTACCTCCTCTACGCGCACCGCGACCGCCTCGCCCGCACGGGCACCCTCGTCATCGGGCCGAACCGCTCGTTCCTCCACTACATCGAGCAGGTCCTGCCCGCGCTCGGTGAGTTGGAGGTGCGGCAGGCGACCGTCGGCGACCTGGTGGCGCACGTCGAGGTGCGGGGCGCGGACGACGCGTCGGCGGCCGTGGTCAAGGGCGACGCCCGGATGGCGGAGGTCCTGCGCCGGGCCCTGCGCTCGCACGTGACGATGCCGAGCGAGGCGGTCGTGGTGGTGCGCGGATCGCGGCGCTGGCGCGTGCCCGCGTACGAACTGGAGGACATCGTCCAGGAGTTGCTGGACCGCGGCCTGCGGTACGGGGCGGCGCGGGACGCGCTGCCGCAGCGCATCGCGCACGCGGTGCTCGTGCAGATGGAGCGCTCCGGCGAGGCGCCGGACGACCGGGTGCAGGACGCGGTGGCCCGCAACGCCGCGGTGAAGGCCGCGGTCAAGGCGGTGTGGCCGCAGGTCGACCCGGCGAAGCTGGTGCACCGGCTGCTGTCCGACGCGGAGTTCCTCGCCGCGCACGCCGAGGGGATCCTCTCGGACGAGGAGCAGAAGGCGATCCTGTGGGTGAAGCCCGCGCGGACGCCGAAGAGCACGAAGTGGTCGGCGGCGGACGCCGTGCTCATCGACGAGGCGCAGGACCTGATCGCCCGCACGCACTCCCTCGGCCATGTGGTCCTCGACGAGGCGCAGGACCTGTCGCCGATGCAGTACCGGGCCGTGGGCCGCCGCTGCACGACCGGCTCCGTCACGGTCCTCGGCGACCTGGCGCAGGGCACCACGCCGTGGGCGACGCGGAGCTGGGCCGACGCGCTGGCCCATCTGGGCAAGGAGGAGGCGGTCGTGGAGGAGCTCACGGCCGGTTTCCGCGTGCCGCGCGAGGTCATCGCGTACGCGTCCCGGCTGCTTCCCGCCATCGCGCCGGGGCTCGCGGAGGTCAACTCGGTGCGGGAGTCGCCGGGTTCGCTGTCGGTACGGCGGGTCGACTCCGTCGACGAGCTGGACGAGGCCGTCCTGGGCGCCTGCGCGGAGTCGCTGCGGCACGAGGGCTCCATCGGCCTGATCGCGGCGGACGCGCGGGTCCCCGCGCTGGCCGCCGCGCTGACGGCGGCGGGGGTTCCGTATCTCTCCCCCGGCGAGGAGACGACGCCCGACACCCGGCTCACGCTCGTCCCGGCCTCGCTGGCAAAGGGGCTCGAATACGACTACGTGGTACTGGACGAGCCCGCGGCCGTGGTCGCCGGCGAGCCCGACGAACGCACCGGCCTGCGGCGCCTGTACGTAGCCCTGACCCGAGCCGTCTCAGGCCTCACGGCCCTCCACGCGACCCCTCTCCCACCCCAACTGACCTGACGCCCGGCCGCACCCGCCGACGGCGGCCGGCCCCCGCCGGGGGCGTCCACCCCCTGGGAGGGTGGAAACGGGCGGGCGGGTGGGAAACAAACCGCCGCGGTAGCGGCGGAACCCCCCACCGGCCCGCACCCGGGCGGATACGCCACCGCCCCGCCGCTCCGCGGCGGGATCTACCCCGCCCGCCCACCCCATTCGCCTCCGGCGAGGGCCCGGCGCCGCCGGGACGGCGGCCGACCCTCGCCAGGGGCGGTCAGTCGTCCAGGGCCCGACGCCAAGTCGACACCGCGTCGGAAGATACGGGACGGCCCCACCCGTGGGGCCTGGCGGCACCGCCGATGTGGAAGGCGTCGACGCCAGCAGACCGCAACCGCCCCACATGGTCGAGCCGCAGCCCCCCGCCCACGAGGATCTGGGCCCCGTACCCGGGCTCCCCACCCCGCGCGTGCTCCGCCAGCAACGTGGGCAGCCCCTCGTCGACCCCACCCGCCGCCCCCGCGGTGAGATACGTGTCGAGCCCCGGCAGGTAGGCCAGCTGCTTGCGCAGAGCGTCGCGGTCCGCGGCGCGGTCGATGGCCCGGTGGAACGTCCACCGGCAGCCGTCGATCGCCCCGACGACCTCCTCGACCGCCGCGAGGTCCGGCCCCCCGGCGTCGTCGAGGAAGCCGAGTACGAACTCGTCGGCGCCCTCGGCCCGCAGCTCCCGCGCGCGCCGCACGAGCGCGGAGACGTCACCGGCCGCGAAGCCGTCGGAGAGCCGCAGCATGACGCGCAGGGCGATGTCCACGGAGGCGCGGATCTCGGCGAAGGTCTCGCGGGACGGCGTGAGGCCGTCCGCGGCCATGTCGGTGACGAGCTCGAGGCGGTCCGCACCTCCGGCCTGGGCCGCGACCGCGTCCTCGGCGTCGAGGGCGATCACCTCCAGGACTGCGCGCTTGCTCATGGGTGACGTCTTCCTTCTCGGAGTCGTACTCATCGGAGTCGTATCGGAGTCGTGCTTCTTGGATGCGTGGCGCCGACAACAGAAACACAGGTCTAGTCCAATTACCAGAGTACGCGCAGATCACCCCGGCACGCATCGCGCACCGGGGTGATCCGAAGCTGACCTCCGCAGCTGACCTCCGAAGCCGACCTCCGAAGCGGCGCCCGCGTCAGCTCAGCGCCTTGAACCCCCGGAGCCGCAGGCTGTTGCCGACCACGAAGACCGACGAGAAGGCCATGGCCGCACCCGCGATCATCGGGTTGAGCAGGCCAGCCGCGGCGAGCGGCAGCGCGCCGACGTTGTAGGCGAAGGCCCAGAAGAGGTTGGACTTGATGGTGCCGAGGGTCTTGCGGGAGAGCCGGATCGCGTCGGCGGCGGCCCGCAGGTCACCGCGGACGAGGGTGAGGTCGCCCGCCTCGATCGCGGCGTCCGTGCCCGTGCCCATCGCGAGCCCCAGGTCGGCCTGGGCGAGCGCGGCCGCGTCGTTGACGCCGTCGCCGACCATGGCCACCGAACGCCCCTCGCCCTGAAGGCGCTTGACGACGTCGACCTTGTCCTGCGGCAGGACCTCGGCGATCACGTCGCCGGGAGCGATGCCGACCTCCGCGGCGACGGCCTCGGCGACAGCCTTGTTGTCGCCGGTGAGCAGGATCGGCGTGAGGCCGAGCTCCCGCAGCCGGCGGATGGCCTCCGCGCTGGTGTCCTTCACCGCGTCGGCGACCTCCAGGACGGCACGCGCCTCGCCGTCCCAGGCGACGGCGATGGCGGTGCGCCCGGCGGCCTCGGCCGCGTCCTTGGCCTTCTTCAGGTCGGCGGGCAGCTCCATCGCCCACTCCGCGAGCAGCTGCTCACGGCCGACCAGGACCGCGTGCCCCTCGACGATGCCCTGCACGCCGAGCCCGGCGATGTTCGCGAAGTCCTCGGGGGTGGGCAGCGTGCCCACACGGGCGGCGGCCCCGGCGGCGACGGCCTGCGCGATGGGGTGCTCGGACGCGTGCTCCAGGGCGCCCGCGATCCGCAGGACGTCCTTCTCGTCGGTGCCGTCGGCGGTGTGCACGGCGAGCAGCGTCATCTTCCCCGTCGTGACGGTGCCGGTCTTGTCGAGGACGATCGTGTCGACGCGCCGCGTGGTCTCCAGGACCTCCGGGCCCTTGATGAGGATGCCGAGCTGGGCGCCGCGGCCGGTGCCGACCATGAGCGCGGTGGGCGTCGCGAGCCCGAGGGCGCAGGGGCAGGCGATGATCAGTACGGCGACGGCGGCGGTGAACGCGGCGGTGAGGCCCACGCCGTTGCCGAGCCAGAAGCCGAGCGTGGCGACGGCGAGCGCGATGACGACCGGCACGAAGACGCCGGAGATGCGGTCGGCGAGCCGCTGCGCCGCGGCCTTGCCGTTCTGGGCGTCCTCGACGAGCTTGGCCATGCGGGCGAGCTGGGTGTCGGCGCCGACGCGGGTGGCCTCGACGACCAGGCGGCCGCCGACGTTCAGGGTGGCGCCGGTGACGGCGTCGCCCTCGCCGACCTCCACGGGCACGGACTCGCCGGTGAGCATGGCGGCGTCGACGGCCGACGCGCCCTCGACGACGCGCCCGTCGGTGGCGATCTTCTCGCCGGGCCGCACCAGGAACCGGTCGCCGACCTTCAGCTCGCCGACGGGAATGGTCTCCTCGCGCCCACCCCGCAGCACGGTGACGTCCTTGGCCCCCAGCTGGAGCAGGGCCTTGAGCGCGGCGCCCGCCTTCCGCTTCGACCGGGCCTCGAAGTACCGCCCGGCGAGGATGAAGGCGGTGACGCCGGCCGCGGCCTCCAGATAGATGTTCCCGGCGCCGTCGGTGCGCTGGATGGTCAGCTCGAAGGCGTGCGTCATGCCGGGCTCACCGGCCGAGCCGAAGAACAGCGCCCACAGGGACCACAGGAACGCCGCCGACGTACCGACCGAGATCAGCGTGTCCATCGTGGCCGCGCCGTGCCGGGCGTTGGTGAACGCCGCCTTGTGGAAGGGCCAGGCCGCGTACGTCACCACGGGCGCCGCGAGCGTCAGGGACAGCCACTGCCAGTACTCGAACTGGAGCGCCGGGACCATCGCCATCGCGATGACGGGCACGGAGAGCAGGACCGCGGTGATCAGCCGCTGCCGCAGCGGAAGCAGCTCGGCGTCGGCATCGCCCTCGTCGTCGCCTCCCCCGCCGTCACCCCCCTCCGTGCGGGGCGGCGCGGGTTCCTGGGCGGTGTACCCGGTGGCCTCGACGGTGGCGATCAGATCGGCCACGGCGAGGTCGTCGCCCTCGAAGCTGACCTTCGCCTTCTCGGTGGCGTAGTTGACGGTCGCCTCGACGCCGTCCATGCGGTTCAGCTTCTTCTCGATACGGGCCGCGCACGAGGCGCACGTCATGCCGCCGATGGCGAGTTCGACCTGAGTGGTGGACATGTCTGCCGCTCCTCGTGTTCGGGGGCCCGGAGTGCCCGGGTACCCGGGGCCGGTATCGCTTACGAGGATCATTTATACCCATGGGGGGTATGCGGCGCAAGCGTCGGCCCCGCTTGACTTCATACCCCCAGGGGGTATGGTCGAAGGCGATGGGACCGACGGGACCCGATGCGAACCCCCGCACCCCCGCACCCCCGCACTCCTGGAGGAGCCGACGCCATGAACACCGGACTCAGGATCACCGCCTTCGCCGCGGCCGTCGCGGCGACGTTCGGCACCGCGTACGCGGTGGGCACGAGCGTCGACACCGTGGGCACGCCGACGGCGCACAGCGAGAACCACACCGAGAAGGGCTCCGAGAAGCGCACCGGGGCGAACAAGGAGCAGGGAGACGAGACGACCCCCGGCGGCCTCGCGGTCTCCGCCGAGGGCTACGCGCTCGACCTGAAGACCCCGCGCGCCGCCGCGGGCAAGCGCACGGACCTGCGCTTCCGCATCGTCGACGAGACGTCGGGCCGCGCCGTGACGGCGTACCAGAAGGAGCACGGCAAGGAGCTCCACCTGATCGTCGCGTCACGCGACCTGAACACGTACCGGCATCTGCACCCCACCCGCGCCGCCGACGGCACCTGGTCGGTCCCGGCGACACTGCCGAAGGCCGGGGACTACCGCGTGTTCGCGGACTTCAAGCCGGAGCGGGCGAAGGAGAAGCTGACGCTCGGCACGGACCTCGCCGTGACCGGCGCCTACTCCCCCTCCGCACTCCCCCGCGCCACCGCCACGGCCAAGGCCCCCGGCGGCTACGAGGTGCGCCTGGACGGCGCGTTGACGCCCGGCAAGCCGCGCGAGCTGACCCTGAAGGTCACCCGCGACGGCAAGCCGGTCACGAACCTCCAGCCCTATCTGGGCGCGTACGGCCACCTGGTCGCCCTGCGCTCCGGAGACCTCGCCTACCTCCACGTCCACCCGAACGGCGAGCCCGGCGACGGCACGACGAAGCCGGGGCCCGCGGTCTCCTTCACGGCGACGGCACCGAGCAAGGGCAGCTACCGCCTGTTCCTCGACTTCCGGCACGAGGGCACGGTGCGGACGGCGGCGTTCACGGTGCGAACTGCCGCGGACGCGGGGAACGTTGGCGGCGGACACGGGGACGTGGGCGGCGGACACGGGCACTGACGACTCGCGGACGCTGACGGGTGACGGCGGGTGAGCGGGCCCGTCGTCAGCCGAAGATGGACAGCTCGTCCTCCGTCGCCCCGGCCAGCTCGAACTCCGAGCCGGCCAGCGGGCGGCCCGCGTACAGGCGGACCAGGGTCGGGGCGTCGCCGATGTACCGCGCGGGCGGGCGGCTGCCGTCGGTGACGCCGAGCAGCAGCGGCTCGTCGCGGCCGTCGAGGTCGGCGTGCAGCGGCAGCGCCGAGCACTGCTTACTGAACGCGGCGAGCAGCGGCAGCGCGTCGGCGAGCCCGGCACCGCCGTACGCACCGGGCAGGCCCCACGCCGCGCGTACGTCACCGGCGTGCACCCACTCGCCGAGCGCCACGCCGTCGAGCAGACCCTTCGACGCGGCGATGGCGGCACCGGCGTTGCTCATGCCGTGCTCCAGCTCGTCCACGATGCGGGAGTTGGGCCACTGGGAGCGGTCGGATATGTCCCGGTCGTTGCCCTCGGACGTGAACGCGCCGTCGTCGAAACGGCTCTCGATCACGCGGGTCAGGGCGGCGGAGCAGTGCGCGAGCACGTCGCGCACCGTCCAGCCGGGGCAGCAGGTGGGTGCCGCGAAGTCCGCGTCGTCCGCGGAGCGGAGGAGGGGGATGAGCGCGGCGCGCTCGGTACGGAGGAGTCGGCCTGGGCGGTCGCAGTCGTACGTCGTCATGGCCGCCAGCCAAGCGCCGCCGGCCCCCGAAGGCAACGGTCACGCACCCGTTGCCTGACGCTTCTCCCCCACCCACCCGCCCACACCCTGGGGGCTCCGCCCCCAGACCCCCTTCTCTCCGGCGCTGCGCGCCTCGTCCT
>NZ_JBHYJH010000235.1:0-11031 GCF_042740445.1 Streptomyces sp. NPDC059003
AAATCAGCCCGTCCGGCGTTTGAGGACGAGGCCGGAGGCCGATTGCTTTTCGGGGGTGCCAGGGGGCGGAGCCCCCTGGTTTCGGGAAGGGGCGCCCGCGCGCGGAGCGCGCTAATGGATGCAGTGGGGAGCCCCCGGCAAGGTCACCGAACCCGCACCCCCAACCCCGCCGCCACCCCCAACAAAACCCCCAACGTCAGAAACGGCGCCCCCACCCCCGCGACCCCGGCAACAAGCCCGGCCCCCGCAGGCGCAGCCACCTGCCCCAGCCGATTCCCGGTGAGCCGCAACGCAAGAGCCGTGGACCGCGCCCCGGCAGGGGCCGCCTGAACGACCGTGGTCATGGAGAGCGGCTGCCCGACCCCGAGACAGAAGCCCAGAAGAAGCAGCGTGACGCCGAGCGCCCACACGGGCAACGGCAGCGCGACCAGGGCGCAGAGCGCCGCGGACAGCAGACAGGTGCCGGCGATGAGGACCCGGCGCCCCACGAGCCGGATGAGGGGCGTCATGACGAGCCGGCAGGCGATCGTGGCGCCCGCCCGCAGGCTGAGCAGCACGCCGACGGTGGCGGGCGCGATGCCCCGGTGCTCGCCGACGACGGGCAGGTACGCGGTGAGGATGTCCGTGGCGGACAGCACGGCGAGGCTGATGAAGATCCCACCGGGTACGCCGCGCGTACGCAGGATCCCGAGCACCGGCACCTTGCCGTCCTGCTCGGCCGGGACGTCGACGCCGGACGGCGCCGTACGCACGTACTCGATCCGCCACAACGACCCACAAGCGACGGCCGCGACACCGGCCGCCGCCACAAGGGCGACCGCGCTGGTGCGCCCCGTGTCGCCGCCGATGACCGCACCGGCGGCGAGCGGGCCGACCAGCTGGCCGAGGGACGCGCCGATGGTGAAGTGGCCGAAGTTGCGGTCCTGTTCGGCGGGCGCGGACTGGCGGGCGACGATCGACTGGGCGCCGATGACGAAGCAGAGGTGGCCGAGGCCCATCACACCGCTCCACGCGGCGAGCGCGCCGAGCGAGGCCGCGGTGCCGCTGAGCGCGCAGCCGCCCGCGATCAGGGCGACGCCGACGGGCAGCAGCGGCGCGCAGCGGCCGTGGTCGGTGCGGCGGCCGAGGGGAACGGCGGCGAACAGCGGAAGCAGCGCGTACACGCCCGCGATCACGCCGATCGCGCGCTCGTCGGCGCCCAGGGACAGGGCCCGGTAGGAGACGGCGGGCCGGGCCATCGACACCGCCCCCTGCGCGAAGCAGAAGGCGATGACGAGGCGGAGGAGCCAGCCCCTGCCGGACGGAGTGCGGCGGCGCGGGCCCCGGGGCGAGGCGCACCGCGCCCGGGGACCGCTGCGGCTGACGGGCATCCGGCGTCAGATGATGCCGAAGAGGATGCCCGCCCCGAGCACCACGAGCGAGGTGAGCACCGCCCACTTCACGGTGAACCGGGTGTGGTCGCCGAACTCGACCTTGGCCATGCCGACGAGGACGTACACGGCGGGCACGAGGGGGCTGGACATGTGCAGGGCCTGCCCGGCGATGGAGGCGCGGGCGATCTCGATGGTCGAGACGCCATGGGCGTTGCCCGCTTCGGCGAGGACGGGCAGGACGCCGAAGTAGAAGCCGTCGTTGGACATGAAGTACGTGAGCGGGATCGAAAGGAGGCCGGTGACGAGGCCCATCTGGCCGCCCATGCCGTCGGGGATGGCGTTCACGAGCCAGTCGGCCATGTGGTCGACCATGCCGGTGCCGGTGAGGACGCCGGTGAAGACGGCGGCGGCGAAGACCATGCCGGTGACGTTGAGTACGTTCTCGGCGTGGGCGGCGATGCGGGCCTTCTGGTCGGGCATGTGCGGGAAGTTGACCGTGAGGGCGAGGGCCGCGCCGAGCAGGAACAGGACCGGGATCGGCAGCCACTCCATGATCATGGCGGTGAGGAGGAGGACGGTGAGGGCCGCGTTGAACCAGTAGAGCTTGGGGCGCAGCGTCGGGCGGTCGGGGTCGAGCCCCTGGAAGCCGTCGTCCTCGGAGTCGTCGGCGGAGCCCTTGGCAGAGCCCTTGGCGGAGCTCTCGACGGACTCGGCGTCGGTGCCGGAGCCGGAGCCCGCTGCCCCGACGGTCTTCGCCGTCGGAGTCCTCTTCGTCAGGGACGCACGCCCGTCCGCCTCGTCACCGGCGCCCACGAGCACCGTCTCCTGCTCCTGCTCCCGCTCCAGGACCTCGTCCAGCGAGAGGACGCCGAGGCGCTTGCGCTCGCGCAGGCCGAGTGCGTACGCGAGGACGAAGACGGCGACGAGTCCGACGGCGAGGGCCGGGATCATCGGGACGAAGATGTCGGCGGCGTCGACCTTGAGCGCGGTCGCCGCGCGGGCCGTCGGGCCGCCCCAAGGCAGCGTGTTCATCACGCCGTTGGCGGTGGCCGCGACGCCCGTCATCACGACGAGGCTCATCTTCAGGCGCTTGTACAGGGGGTACATCGCCGACACCGTGATCATGAAGGTGGTGGAGCCGTCGCCGTCGAGCGAGACGATCGCGGCGAGCACGGCGGTGCCGACGACGATCCGCATCGGGTCCGCCTTGCAGAAGCGCAGGATGCCGCGGACGATCGGGTCGAAGAGGCCGACATCGATCATGACGCCGAAGTACACGATGGCGAACATGAGCATCGCGGCCGTGGGCGCGAGATTTCCGACGCCTTCGAGGACGTAGTCCCCGAAGTGGGCGCCCTTTCCTACGAAGACGCAGAACAACGCGGGGATCAGCACAAGGGCCGCGATCGGCGACATCTTCTTCATCATGATCAGCACCAGGAACGTGGCGATCATGACGAATCCGAGGATTGTCAGCATGGGGGCTACCTATCGTTCACCATCGAACTGCCACCAGGTCTGGCGGTGCGGATGACGGTAGGACCCGCCGTCGAGCGTTAACAAGGTGTTGACGTGCGAGCAATAAGCGCAAAACTCCAGGTCAAGAAGTTGCTGGTAGAGGAGCGGCCGTCACGGGGAAGCGGTGGTGACCGTCACCGGGAAGCCGTTGAGCACGGCCGTGCCGGAGAGCGGGTCGAGGAGCGTGCCGTCCAGGAGCTGGTTGACGTTGGCCCCGGGGTCGGCGGCGGCGACCGCGAGGCGGGTGCCGGGGCGGTCGTGGCCCCAGCCGTGCGGCAGGCTCACCACGCCGGGCCGGACGGCGTCGGTGACCTCCACCGGCACGGTGATCTCACCGCCGTCGGCGCTCACGCGCGCGGGGCTCCCGTCGGCGAGGCCGAGCCGGGCCGCGTCGTCGGGGTGGACGTGCAGGGTGCAGCGGTTGGAGCCGCCCATGAGGGCGGGGACGTTGTGCATCCAGCTGTTGTTGGAGCGCAGATGGCGGCGGCCCACGAGGACGAGCCCGGCCGGGGCGTCGTCCAGGGCGCGGGCGAGGCGGGGCAGGTCGGCGGCGATGGGCTCGGGCAGGAGCTCGATCCGGCCGCTGCGGGTCCGCAGGACCTCGGGCAGGCGTGCGGCGAGCGGGCCGAGGTCGATGCCGTGCGGGTGGGCCAGGAGCCGGTCCAGGCTGAGCCCGTCGGGGTCGGCGCCGAAGCCGTCGCCGTACGGGCCGAGGCGCAGCATCATGTCGAGGCGCCGCTCGGGTCCGCTGTCGCCGGTGAGCCGGTCGGCGAGGTCCTTGGGGTCGCGGCCGTGCACGGGCCCGTGCGGGTCGGCGACGGCCTTGCCGAGGGTCTTGCCGATCACCATGGCGTCGACGGCGGACGGCTCGGCGCCGTGCATCCCAGTGGCGGCGAGCGTGAGTCTGGCGAGGATCTCCGACTCGGCCATGCGGCCCGGCTCCAGGGGGACGGCGGCGCGGGTGTAGCGGGCCTGGTTGCGTACGGCCAGGGCGTTGAAGGCGAAGTCGTGGTGGGGGCTCTGGGCGGGCGGGGGCGGGGGCAGGACGACGTGGGCGTGGCGTGAGGTCTCGTTCAGGTACGGGTCGACGCTGACCATGAAGTCGAGTGCCGCGAGCGCCTTGTCGAGGCGGTCGCCGTCGGGCGCGGACAGGACGGGGTTGGCGGCGATCGCCACGACGGCCCGGATCGGACTGTCGCCGAGGCCGCTGTCGGGCACCCGCGGCGGGGTGTCGATCTCCTCCGCGAGCGCGGCAAGGGGCAGCTCGCCCTTGGCCTCGGGGTGTCCGCTCACGCGGCTGCGCCAGCGGCCGAGCGCGAAGCCCTTGCCGGGGCCCGCTGGGCGCGGGGCGCGGCCCGTGGCGGCGAGCGGGAACAGGGCGCCGCCCGGCCGGTCGAGGTTGCCGGTGAGGACGTTCAGGACGTCGACGAGCCAGCAGGTGAGGGTGCCGAAGGCGACGGTGCTCGCGCCGACGCGCCCGTACACGGCCGCGGTCGGCGCCGCGGCGAGTTCGTGGGCCATGGCGCGGAGGGTGGCGGCGGGCACGTCGCAGGCGGCGGCGACGGCCTCGGGCGTGAAGGGGCGTACGGCGTCCGGGAGTTGGTCGAGTCCGGTGACGTGGTCCGCGAGGGCGCCGGGGTCGGTGAGCCCGTCGGCGATGAGGACGTGGGTGATCGCGGCGAGCAGGAGCGCGTCCGCGCCGGGCCGGATCGGCACGTGCCGGTCGGCGAGCCGGGCGGTGCGGGTGCGGCGCGGGTCGACGACGGTGAGCGTGCCGCCCCGGGCGCGGAGCGCCTTGAGCCTGCCGGGGAAGTCGGGGGCCGTGCACAGGCTGCCGTTGGAGTCGAGCGGGTTGGCGCCGAGCATCAGCAGGTGGTCGGTGCGGTCCAGGTCGGGCACGGGGATGGCGAGCGGGTCGCCGAAGAGCAGGCCGCTGGAGACGTGCTTGGGCATCTGGTCGACGGTGCTCGCGGTGAACAGGCTGCGGGTGCCGAGTCCGCCGAGCAGCACCGGCGGGTAGAGGGCGCCCGCAACGGTGTGCACGTTCGGGTTGCCGAGGACGACGCCGACCGCGTGCGGGCCGTACCGCTCGACGACGGGCCCGAGCCCGGCGGCGACGGCGTCGAAGGCCTCGTCCCAGGTCGTCTCCTCCAGGCGCCCGTCCTTGCGGACGAGGGGCCGGGCGAGCCGGTCGGGGTCGGCGTCGGCCGCGCCGAAGGAGGCGCCCTTGGGGCAGATGAAGCCGCGGCTGAACACGTCGTCCTTGTCGCCGCGCGCACCGGTCACGCGGGAGCCGTCGACGGTGAGGGTCAGTCCGCAGGTGGCTTCGCAGAGCGGGCAGATACGCAGGGCGGTGCGGGGCATGAGCCCTCCCGGGTACGACTACGACGGCGACGGCGCGCGAACGCCCCCAGCATACCGACCGGTATGGACAGCGCCAGGGTCAATCGTCAGGGGTCAGCCGCCAGGGGTCGGCCGAGCGCCCGTGCGACATAGGCGTGCAGCAGGACGCGGGTCTCCTCGACGAGCACGGGGTCCCCCGACGGGTCGTCGCGGAAGGCGAGTTGGAGCAGCGCGTCGACGGCCTCGACGCTGACGAGCATGGTGCGGCGCAGGCGGGCGTCCAGCGGGCGGCCGAGGTGGTCGGCGAGTATCCGGGCGACCCGGTCGGCCACCGTCTCGTTCGCGTCGGGCAGGACGTCCGGCGCCGCGGGGATGCCGAAGTCGACGCGGCCGAAGCCCGGCACGGTGCGCTTCATCAGGAGGTACTCGTCGAAGGCGGCCTCGACCGCGCCGCGCAGGTCGCCGTGGGCCACGCCCGCCATGCGCGCGGCGACGCGGCGGGCGTAGGCGTCGAGGTTGCGGTGGGCGAGCGCGCCGGCCAGGGCGCGCTTGTTGCCGAAGAAGCGGTAGACCGAGCCGATGGGGACGCCCGCGCGCTCTGCGACGGCCCGGGTGGTCAGCTCCTCGTAGCCGGCCTCGTCCAGGAGGGCGGCGCAGGCGTCGAGGATCCGGGCCAGACGCTCGGCGCTGCGCCGCTGCACGGGGGTGCGGCGCAGGGCGGCCGGGCGGCTCGGGCCGCGTAGCTCCGGGGAGTCGCGCATTCCGGGAGAGTAGAGCACTGTTCACATTTCATGGATCCCTCTTGCGCCGGGAAATCGCGAATCCTACGGTGTTACATAGGAATCATGAGCCAGACACCGCTGGCCAGGGAGCCGAGGGAGCTGTCATGAACGGGGACCACCCGAGGGACGACGCACGCAAGACCGCCGAGGGGCTGAGCTACCTCTCCGGTTTCGGCAACGAGCACAGCTCGGAGGCGGTGCCCGGCGCCCTGCCGCACGGCCGCAACTCGCCGCAGCGCGCCCCCCTCGGCCTGTACGCGGAGCAGCTGAGCGGCACCGCGTTCACCGAGCCCCGCGCCCACAACCGCCGCTCCTGGCTCTACCGCATCCGCCCCTCGGCCGCGCACCCGGCGTTCACGCGCGTCGACAACGGCGCGCTCCGCACGGCCCCGTTCACCGAGTCCGTCCCCGACCCCAACCGCCTGCGCTGGAACCCGCTCCCGGAGCCCGCGCCCGGCACCGACTGGCTCGCGGGCCTGTGGACCCTCGGCGGCAACGGCGACGCGACGCAGCGCACGGGCATGGCGGTGCACCTCTACCACGCCAACGCCTCCATGGACCGGGTGTTCAGCGACGCCGACGGCGAGCTGTTGATCGTCCCCGAGCACGGCGGCCTGCTCCTGCGCACCGAACTGGGCCTGCTGCACGCCGAGCCGGGCCACGTCGCCCTGATCCCGCGCGGCGTCCGCTTCCGCGTGGAGCTCCTCGACGAGAGCGCCCGCGGGTACGTCTGCGAGAACTACGGCGCCGTCTTCCAGCTCCCCGACCTCGGCCCGATCGGCGCCAACGGCCTGGCGAACGCACGGGACTTCCAGGCCCCCGTGGCCGCGTACGAGGACGTCGAGGGCCCGGTCGAGGTCGTCAACAAGTTCTGCGGCAACCTCTGGTCCGCCACCTACGGCCACTCGCCGCTCGACGTCGTCGCCTGGCACGGCAACCACGTCCCGTACGTGTACGACCTGCGCCGCTTCAACGTCATCGGCACGATCTCGTACGACCACCCGGACCCGTCGATCTTCACGGTCCTCACCTCGCCGTCGGACACCCCGGGCCTCGCGGGCGTCGACTTCGTCGTGTTCGCGCCGCGCTGGCTGGTCGGCGAGGACACCTTCCGGCCGCCGTACTTCCACCGGAACGTGATGAGCGAGTACATGGGCCTGATCGAGGGTGCGTACGACGCCAAGGCCGAGGGCTTCGTCCCGGGCGGCGGCTCGCTGCACAACATGATGTCGGCGCACGGCCCCGACCGGGAGACCTTCGAGCGGGCCAGCGCCGCCGAGCTGAAGCCGCAGAAGATCGACGACGGCCTCGCGTTCATGTTCGAGACCCGCTGGCCGGTCACCGCCACCGCGCAGGCCGCGAACGCCGACCACCTGCAGCGGGCCTACGACGACGTGTGGCAGGGTCTGGAGCGTCATTTCCGGCCGTAGTACCACCACTTCCGGCCGCTGTCCGCGTCATATCGGAAGTACGGAGTTCCACGTGACCGCTTTCGCCCCGGACTCGATCGTCCTGAACCGAAAGCTGCCGCTCTGGTATCAGGTGTCGCAGTCGCTGCGCGCCTCGATACTCGGCCGCACGCCGGACGCCCCGCTGCGCCTGCCCACCGAGGAGCAGTTGGCGGGGCACTACGGCGTCAGCGTGCTCACCATGCGGCAGGCCCTCAAGGAGCTGGAGGACGAGGGCCTGATCAGCAGGCACCGGCGGCGCGGCACGTTCATCGAGCCGACGGCGCAGCGGGGCTCGCCGGTGCGCCTGCTCGGCTCGGTCGACGCGATCGTGGCGCAGCAGTCCGGCATGGACACCAAGCTCCTGTCCCACGGCCGGGAGCCGGTGCCCGCCGAACTCGCCGAGCACTTCCCGGACCTCGCCGACGTGGCGACGTACCACCGCCTGCGCAGCGACGCCGAGACCGGCGAGCCCACCAACCACGCCCGCAACCACGTCCGCCCCGACCTCGCCGAGCACATCGACCCCACCGACCTGGAGCGGTGGCCGATGACGAAGGTCCTGCGCGACGTGGTGGGCGTGGCCATCTCCCGCATCACCGACACGGTGGAGGCCCGCCTCGCCGACCCCGAGACCGCCCGGCTCCTCCAAGTCCCGCTCCTCAGCCCGATCCTGCACTACACGGGCATCACGTACGACACGGAGGGCCGGGCGCTCGACGTGGCCCGGATCCAGTACCGCGGGGACCGGTTCTCCTTCACCGTCACGCTCGACGCGACCTGATGGCCGCCTGTCGGCGCGTCGTACGATGCCGGGCGTGACGCACGACGAAGCGCCGCCGCTCGCGGATCTCATGCCGTGGTCCGTCGCGCCGCTGCGGCCCGGCCGCGGCTGGCCGATGGGGCCCGACGCCGCGTCCCTGAAGGCCCGTTGGGACGCGTTCGTCCGGGCCGACGCCGAGGGGCGCGAAGCGCTCTTCGGCCCCACCCGGGCGCGCAACCTGCACACCGCGGTCGCCCAACTGCCCGGCTTCGGCGGCGCCACGGTGCGGCTCGCGCGCGAGACGGGGCCCTGCCCGGAGCCCGTCCGCGTCCTGCACGGCCCCTTCGACGCACAGTGGCTGATCCCCGACCACCGGCTCATCGACCAGGCGCGGCCCGAGCTGTGGCGGGTGCGCGGCGAAGGCCAGCTGTTCCTCACCGAGCAGGGGTACGTCCCCGACGCCGACGCGGGTCCGGCGGTCCTCGCGTCCGCGCTGCTGCCCGACGGCCGCTCCCCCGCCGGGCGGCCCGGCCGCATCAGGCCGCTGTTCCGGCGCCCCGGCCGCGCCGAGCCCAATGTGGCGCCGGGGCTCCTCGCGCACCTCTCCCGGCGGTACGGGACGGACGTCACGCCCGAGGCGTTCCTGGCGTGGACGCTGGTCGCCGCGCGGTCGTCCCCGTCGGGCCCCGTGGTGCCGCTGACGTCCGACGCGGGCGCCTGGGCGCGGGGCGTCGAGGCCGGGCGGCGCGCGCTCTGGCTCCAGCTGCGCGGCGACGGCGAGCGGCCCAAACTGCCGGGCGGGCGGCGGCCCTACGTCCGCGCCCCGCTGCCCGCGCGGCCGACGGAGCTCGCGTACGACCCCGACGAGGAGGCCCTGCGGGTCGGCGACGGCGGCGTGGTCTCGCCGGTGCCCGCCGGGGCGTGGGACTTCCGGGTCAGTGGCGTGCGGGTCCTGGAAACGTGGTTCGCGCGGCGCGTGGACCGGGCCGAGCCGGGAACGCTCGAAGCGATCGGACCCGGCGCCTGGCCCCAGTCCTGGACGTCCGAACTCCTCGAACTGATCACGGTGTTGGCGCTCCTCGCGGAGCTCGACCCCTTCGACGCCGGAGGGGAGCCCCCGGTCACCGTGGCCGACCTGCACGCGGCGGGCGTGCTCCCGGTGCCGGACCGGGCGCGGCGCCCGGCGTCGGTCCTGGACCACCACGAGGAGGGCCCGGAGGGCCAGTTCGCGCTCCTGTGAAGGCCAGGCACGTGAAGGCTAGGCACGGCTCCCGCGTCCCGTCGGCAACAGCGCCGCCAGGCTGAGGAACTGGAGCACGGCGAGGAGCACGATGCCCGTCCGGAAGCCGGGCACTCCCCCGCCCCCGACCCCGTACGCGAGCGCGGCCAGCGCCGGGCCCACGGTGAACGCAAGCGTCCGGAACGTGTTGGTGACGCCCCCGGCCGTGCCGACGAGCTCCGCCGGAGCCGCCTCCAGGATGGCCAGGCTCACCGGCGTGCCGAACAGCGCCTGGCCCGCACCGGTCACCGCGAGGCGCCAGCCGATGTCCCACAGGCCCGCGTCCAAGCCGAGCGTGAGCATGCTCAGCACCCCCACCCCGCAGACCGCGGCGCCCACCGCGCCCACGAGGCGCTTGGGGAAGCGGTCGGCGAGCGCCCCGCCGAACGACGCGGTGAGCGCCACCGCGCCGATGAAGAACATCATCGCGAGCCCGGTCAGAGACGCTCCGGCGTCCAGGACTTCGGAGACGTAGAAGGGGAGGAGGAAGTAGGACAGGCCGACGATGCTGCCGCTGAGGAACAGCGCGAGCACCGAAAGGCCCACGGCGGGGCGGCGCAGCAGGCCGAGGACGGGGCGTGCGGTGCGCAGGCGCGCCCACCACACCGCGCCCGCGAGCGCCACCGCGGCGAAGAGTCCCGCGGCCACCGGCGCGTCCGCGTCGATCCGGTCGAGGGCGACGAGCAGCGCCGCGACCGTGCCGCCGAGCACCAGGCCGTCCCCCACGAGCGCACGGCTCGGCGCCGCAAGGCCCTTGTCGCCGCGCGGGATCAGCCGTGCGCCGAGCCACACCACCACGATCAGGACGGGGAGCTTCAGGAGGAACACCGGCCGCCACCCGTACGCGTCGACGACGGCCCCGCCGAGCGACGCGCCGCCCATGGCGCCGAGCGGCATGACCGTGGCGACGAAGCCCATGGCCCGGCCCCGCTGCTCCGGCGCGACGCTCGCGGCGACCACCGGCATGTAGAGCGCCGCGACGACGGCGCCCGCCACGCCTTGCAGGACCCGGGCCGCGAGCAGCACGGGCAGGTTCGGCGCGAGGGCCGCGAGCACGCTGGTCAGGCCGATCGCGGGCACGGCGAGCAGGAACACCGCGCGTACGTCCACGAGGTCGCTCCAGCGCCCGGCGGGGATCGCGAGCGCGGCCGTCGGAAGCCCGTACGCGAGCAGGACCCACTTGGCGGCGGCGGAGCCGACACCCAGTCCCTCGCCGATCGCGGGCAGCGTCACGGAGGACAGGCTGAGCTCCAGCGTGACCATGAGCATGGCCAGAGCCATCACGGCGACGGGCGCCCAGCGGGTACGTGGGGTGTGGGCGGTGGTCACGGAGGTCTGCGGAGTCATGCGCCGACGCTAAAAAGCACGCGCCGCCCACCGCCTCTGTCAAACGACCGGGTTCCGCCCGGGGGCTCCGCCCCCAGCCCCCTCCTATCCGGCGCTCCGCGCCTCGCCCTCAAACGCCGGGCAGGCTGATTCCCCCACCCACCCGCCCTCTCCTGGGGCTCCGCCCAAGACCCCGCTC
>NZ_JBHYJH010000236.1:0-11021 GCF_042740445.1 Streptomyces sp. NPDC059003
CCAAGGCCCGGGCCGCCATCGAGGAATACCTCACCGCGCACACCCCCGAGCCCGAACCCGGCCAGGGCGGCATCGTCTCGGAATACCAGAACCCGGACATCACCATCTCCACCGCCCACAAGAGCAAGGGCCTGGAATGGCCGCGCGTACGGATCGCCAGCGACTTCCTCGGGCCCGAAAGTGACCAGGCCGGGAAGATCGTGTGGGACACCACCCCCGATGACGAGATGCTGCGCCTGAGCTACGTCGCCGTGACCCGACCTACACAGGCCCTCGACATCGGCTCCCTGGGCTGGAGCCGGGAAGCCACCGCCACCCCGGATCCCCTCGTGCGGCCCACCGGGGTCTACCGCCGGCCATGGACCACGGCCGACTTCCACCCCGACGACCCCGTCCTCTACGAGGCTGAGGACGGCAGCGTGCACCAAGGCATAGTCCTGCGCACCGAACCACCCTTCACCGTGGTGATCCGCAACACCGACACCGGCGACGCCGCCGGGTGTATTCCGGAGCAGGTCCTGCGGCGTAAGGGAAAGGAGGCACCGCAACTACCCGTTGCCACCGACGCCGAACTCGACCAGGCCCTGGCCGAGGGCCGCTACCAGCCTCCCCACCAACGCCCGTCCACCGCGGCGCCGCCCCCCTCTGCACCATCCCCCCACACCGCGGAACCGGCCGCACCTGCCGCTGCGCCCGCGGCCCCGAACTCTGCCTCCGGCGGCCACCATCCCAGCGCGCCCCCCTCACCACCGGCCCGCCCGGATACCGCAGCACCCCACGACGCCCAGGACACGGCAGCCCCCGCACCTCCACTGCCGCCCCCTTTACCCCAGAGCCTCCTGGCCCTCTACGACCTCGCCCTGAACAGCACGCAACCAGTAGAGGCAGCCCTGCGCACGGCCGCCGCCAGGGGCGATGCTTCCTACACGCCCGCGTTCGACGCCTGGTTCACCGCCCCCGCCGCCCACCCGCCGCCCACCGACGCCGAACGGGAAACACTGCGGACCGCGATCGCCCTGGCCTCGCGGCCCGTCCCCCCACGCGCCTTCCCCGACCGCGCGACCGCCCGGCAGGCCAACGAACTGCTCGCGCAGCGTGCCACCCAGTGGATTGCCGCAGCCGGCCAGCATCTGGCCGTGCAGCACCGCACGTTCAAAGCCTTCACCAACGCCTGGAAGAGCGTCGAGGCCGACCCCGACCATGGCCCCCTGGCCCGCGCCGCCCGCCACACCCGAACGCTGCTCGGCTGGACAGCCCGGCAACACCCCGACGCCCCCACACAGCTGCGCGACGGCCTGGCCACCCTCCACAGCCAGGCCAGCCAGCTCCTGCAGCGCTGGGACCAGCCCTTCGACACAGCCAAGCTGTCCAGCAACCTGCACAGCGCAGCCCAAGCCGCCGAGCCCTACGGCGGACCCGCCACCCCCTTCTCCGAGATCGCGCACCGGCTCGTCCCCGACCGTGATCATGCCCTGCGGGCCTGGCACCGGCTGCGCACCGCCCTGCACGCCCGGGTCCCGCCAGACGACCCGCTGCTGCTGGAGACGGACGTGCTGACCCGGTGCCTGACCGACCACGACATCCCTTGGCACGCCGTAGCAACCGGGGAGCAGTCCCGCCTGCTGGCCCGCCGCATCGCCGACCGCGACCCCTACCTGCACGAGGCCTGCGCGCAGTACGACGCCCTAGCGTGGACCTACCTGACGCGCCTGTCGGCCACCCTCCTCGCGGGAGTGACCAGCCACGACCTCCTCGTCCAGCTCGGCAAGATCGCCGAAGCAGGTCAGGCCGCAGCAGACACGACGAAGACCGGCGCTGCACACCTGGCTGAGCCGGGCCCGGCGGCGCTGATCCTTCGTCACCGGCCGAGTTCCATCCCCCTCACCAGCATCGAGCAGGTGCCCGACGATGCCGCCGAGCAGGCCACCGCCCTCGGCTTCCAGCCCGCTGCCACCGGCCCGTCGAACACCTTCGCGCTGCCCGACCACTGGAGCACCGCCCTGCGCGGCCGCCGCGCTCAGGCCCTGGCCCATGCCCTGCGCCAAGCGGGCCACCCCAGCACCCTCATCGATGACCACCCCACGGACACACAGCCCGCGCCCCCGGCAGCATTCAGCGGGACGCAGGACCACGCCCAGGCCCACTACACGGCTGCCGCCGCGGTCGTGCAATGGAGCCGCTGCCACCGGACCGACTACGGCAGCGACACACCACGCGACGACGAGGACTGGCACGAGACCGAATGGGCGGCATGGCAGGCAGCACGCACCACCCTCGCCTCCCTGGCCGAGCCCGGCCCTGAAGGTGAGCAGACAGCTCCTGTCCGCCGCTGGCGCGAGCTGCTGAGAGCAGCCGAAACCCTGGACACCTGGAACCATTTAGGACCGAGCAAGCGGGCCACAGCCACCCTCATCGAAGCCGTCGACCTGTATCTGGCCCGCCTGGAGGCCACCACCGAACCCGCACTGCGCACACCACCCGCTCCCCACGACGCACTTCTGCAGATGCTCGGCGACACCGACGCACGCCACCTGCTGGAGCGCCCCACACCGGCACAACGACGCACCCACGCCCTGACGCGCGTGAGCCTGGGACAGGCGACCAGCAGCGGGCGCCGCACCGTCCATGTCGACGGCGCGCCCAGCGGACACCACCTGGTCGACGACCTCCACGGCTTCGTCCTCCACCACGACAACGGCGCGATCTCCGACCCGTACGACACCCAGGACGAAGCCCTGTACGACGCGGTGCGCGCAGCGGACCGGCACCGCTCTTCGGCTGCCGAACCTGCCGCGGACTCGCCGCACGCGCCCGCGGCTGAAACGTCCACGGTGCCTGGCAGGGCGGACGTGCCACGCTGGGCCGGAGAGGAACCACAGATCGCACCGCCCCAGGACGCCGAGCCGCTGCCCGGCCACCCCGGATATCTGCACCATGCCGACCCGGAGACCGGCACGATCGCGGTCTTCGCCCAGGGGCGGTTCATCGGGCACGCCGAGCCGTTCACCACCGCCAGGGCCCAGACCCGCTACCGCACCTGTCTCGGCGACGACCAGCTGTTCAACGGGCGCAGCCCCGCAGATGCGGCCGGCAGCATCGCCAGTACCCACGCGGCCCTGACCGGTCCGCTGCCCCCACGCGCCCAGCAGCCCGAAGAAGTCTGGGTCGAGCACCACGAACAGTGCACCCGCATCCATGGGTCGAAGAAGGACGACGCCGAGCTCCGGGCAGCCCTGCAACTGGCCGGTCCGTTCCGTCCGATCTACGAGCGCACGGCCGGACGGAAGACCTTCCAGTACTGGGCAGTCTCCTCCAAGCAGCCCCCGGAGATACACGCCGGTGCCGTCGAGCGGCTGGTGGCGCTCCTGGCCGCCCGCGGCCGCACTCTCGCCGTCGAGACCACCCCCCGCCACCGCGCACCCGCCACCGCTGCCTCAGCCTCTGCTTCGGCCGCCCTCACACCCTCAGCCGCCACCCCGGAGATCGACACCTCCAACTGGCCCGAAGGCGCTGAACCGGTGCCAGATAGGCCGGGCTTTTGGCTGTGGTGGGAGCCCGCCCGCGAGTGGGACCCCACAGCTGACTACCACGACTTCACGCGATACGTACGGATCGGCCATGGAGCAAGCGTCATCGCCCGCGCCACGAGTCCACGCCACGGCAAGAAATGGACACTGATCATCGGCGGGGACCATCTGCCAGGCGCCACCACGATCGAGGCGACCGCCCACGTCGCGGTCCGCCACTGGCAGCTGCTGCACGCCCCGGCCGCCGACGCCGTACCGGCGCGCGATGCGATATGGGTCGAACACAATGAGACAACCACCATCGTCCACGGCTTCAGCGAAGGCGACGAACAAGCCTGGGCGGCCCTGCGCCTGGCGGACTTCGGCCGGGTCGCGAAGAGCGACACCATCGGTCTGCCCCACATCCGCGGCAAGCCGCAGCACGCCGGCACCCGACGGCACAAGACAAGCCTGCTCGTAGGAGCCCTGGCCCGGGTCGGACGCATCGTCGAAGTCCACCCGAACCCGGCGGCCCGCGAAGCGGCCCTCGCCGAGCCCACACCGCCCCATCTCACCAGCCAGGACCGCAAACAGCTGGAGGAGGCGGTACGTGAGTCGGCCGCGCAACGACGCTGGTCGTCGGCCGACTTCGCCCCGGGCGACGACGTCCTCGTGCGCAGCTGCTCCTACTGGCGCCGGGTGGAGCAGGTGACACCCAGCGGCCTGGCCTTGTGCGACGGCGACGACACCACCTGGCGCGAAGTACTGGCCCAGTGGCGCAAGGGTCAGATCACCCGCGCTGACAGCGCACCGTCCACGGACTACGCACGCCCCCTGACCCTCAAGATCAGTGATCTGGAAGACGAGGACATCACCGCCGAGCTGGCCAGCCTCGAGCGTCCGGCCGCCCGTCCCGAACACGCCCCGCTCATCTCCGACCGCCGCGACCGACTCCAGGCCGAGGCCGACTCGCGCCGCGGCCAGGCAACCGAGGCAGAATCCCAACGCGCCGTCTTCGCACAGTACCTGGACACTGCGCGTGACACCGAGCAGGACGGCATCTGCCTGGTCCATGACGAAGGCGGCACCCTCCTCGGCGCCGTCGTCACCGCGGGCCGCGGGGCCCAGTTCATCAACCGGGACGGCTATCTGCGCGGCCACGCGCACCAGCAACCTGCCCTCGCCCAGGACGCACTGTTCAAGGAACTCGAGGACCTCGAAGCCGCAGCGCCCAACGGGTGGCGCCCAGCAGCCTTCGCCACCCTCACCCCAGGCGAATCGATCCGGCTGCCGCACACCCGCCGCAGCTGGGGATCCAGGAGCATCGAGGCACAGCCCGGCGTGGCAACAGAGCCCTTCACCTACACCGCAGCCAGCCGGACCCCTGCCGGCCAACTGACGATCACCGGGGAGAAAGACGGTGAGCAAGTCCAGCACACTCTGACTCCCGACGCAGCAGCCCTGGGGGCCCAGCGTCCCGCACACGGCGCTCACGCCTTCACCGACCAGCACCGCATCCTGCATGTCGCCCGCACCAGGATCCGCCGCGCTCTCAACGATGCCCCGCCCGGCCCGATCACCGGCGCCAGCGCCTGGAATGACGTGCGCGCCACTGCCGCCACGGTGCTGCGCCGCCCCGTGACCCCCGCGGAGCTGGCAGCACGGCTGCCTCAGCTCGCCCACGCGGTCAACGCCTTCGCCCAGAAGTACGTCAGCGACCGCAGCCCAGACACCCGGCAAGGGCTCACCGCCCTGGCCGAGGCGGCCACCTCCCTCGCCGCGGCCCTCCAGCACAACCCCAGCGTCCTTGTGGCGGATACCGATCCACCGCCGCGCCCCATCCACGAGACCGAGGCTGCCCAACAGCTCCTGAAACACGAGGAGTCACAGACGGCCGCTGAAAACCCCGCCGAGGCCGGCCGCCGCCGAGCCCCCCTGCCCATCGGCACCCGCCCCGCAGCCGAGATGACCGAACAGGAACGGATTCACGAGGAAACCGGCCTGAAGGCATACCGACGGGCCATGGACCACAGCACCGACCCTGGCACCGTCCCGGACGGAGCAGTCTCGCCCGCCGACCTCGAACGCCGTACCCGCCTCAACGCCCGGCACCGCGAGATCGCAGCCGCCCGGCACGCCGCACGCCCAGCCCTGCCCACCGCCCCCCACCAGCTCCCTCAGGCCCACGCCACGCCCGAGCATGCAGACCCAACGCCCGAGGACCATGCCTTCGAACCCTCGGCCCCCGTGCCCTCGACCCGCCAGGTGAAGCCCGGCACGGGGCCCAGCGAACAGCCGCCTGCCCCCGAGCCCCGTCCGCCCGCACCGTCCGACGCCGCCTCCGGTCCGCCCGCCCCGCCCGGGGCAGTCGCCGATGCCTCCGAGCCACGGCAGCCCGCTGCCTTCACCGGTATCGACGCCGCACGCGAGCACTTGGCCGCCATCAGCGACAAACCGGCACGCTCCGTGTGCCAATCCCTGGACATGGACAAGGGACAGCTGACCGCCGACGGTACCTTCCTCATCGCCAAGTCCACCTCGACCGACCGCCGTGAAGGAATCCGCCACAAGGGCCGCTGGTACATCGTCCACGCCCGCACCGCGGTCGTCGTCTCCGGCTACGACGGCGACACCCGCAAGACGAGCGCCCAGACCTACGCCGGCCTCCTGGCCACAGCCACCGACAGCAACGGCACAGCCATCCCATGGGGCGAGCTCACGGACCGCGACGCCGTCACCCGTGCCCGCACCGATACCCGTGCGTGCATGGAAGTCCTGACTGCGCAGGAGAACGACCGGCAGGCCGAGGCCGACGACGCCCAGCGAGCCTCCGCCCGGTCGGTCCCCGGCGCCTTCGCCCAGCGAGCAGATATGGTGGCGCACTGGTGTGCTGGCGGACGATACCCGGCCGACGACACCGGCACCGGCGCGTTCATGCGCTACTGGTCCTCCGCCATGGAGCGCCAGACCCTGCATCTGAGCGCTGACGGCCAGTTCGCCCTCCTCGCCTTCCGTACGGGCTGGGAGGTCTTCCCGGCTGCGGACGCACTCCGGTGGGGTCGGCGCAGTCTTACGTTCACCTCCCGCGACCGGGCGGAGACCTTCGCCGCCCACCTCGCGGCGCTGCGGCGCGCCGAGGGCACCGCGGTGAACTGGACCAGTCCTGACATGCGCACTGAGGTGGATGGGTTCGTCTCGGACCAGCAAGAGCCGTTTCGCGTGGCGGTGCTGCGCGCCTATGCCGCCACCTACGCTGACGGCAAGGGGATCCCTCAAGGAGTCAACCCCGCGAAGATGCACCAGGAGGCGGCGCAGGCAGCGGCCAACAGCGGCGCCGGCCAAGGAAGGAAGTTCGCCGAGGACCTCACCGTCGGCGATCTGCTCGACGGTGAACTGCCGCGCCGGGTCACTGCAGTCGAGGACCTCGGACGCATGAGGCGTATCCACACCTGCGACGGCGCTGCCGACGACTACGCCCCTCGGGCAACTGTGCCGCTGTTCACGAAAGACCCCAAGGCTGCTGCCGCGGCCATCGCCTTCGACGGAACCGCCGCGACCCGCCTCTACACCGCTGAGCTCGGTGCGGGTGACGTGGTCGAATTCGAGATCGCGGAAGACAAGATTCGGCAACTGGCCAACGCAGAACCGGGAGAGATCCGGCACTGGAACGGCCATGGAACCTGGCGTGTCATCGGTGTCGTCGTGGCGGGGGAGGCCCCGGGAACCCCTCATGACGGACCGGGCGTGGACTTGGACCAGGTACGCGTCTGGCGCCGCCAGTACACGACCGACGGCACCGGCCTGGAAGAGCACACCCCAGGAACCCGCAGCCTGCGCCTGGGGCGTGACCGGGCACCGGGCATCGTCCGGCGGCTCGACGAACACACTCAGGAGTCCTGGAGCACGCACCTGGCCCACCCTCATGCACCCAGCGAGAGCGAGACACCTGCGGCGGGATCGACGCCCCACCCCCCGACCCCGAATGCGCCTTCCACCGGCGCGGACGGCGGCGCCACGCAGGGCCGCGCAGCCGTGGGCAGTGACACCCGCCCGAGCATCCAAGGGGAGGGCCGGACGCAGGAGACAGCCGCAGATCCCGCCACCGAGGCCCCCGCCCAGCCTACGAGCCCTTCCCGCCCGGCGGGCACCGACGACATCCCCGCAGAGTCCCTCCAGCGGGAGACCGGCATCACCGGCCCTGGCCTGTTGGCGGCGGCTGACGGGGACGATGCGTCGTCCCGGGGCGAGGGCTGGGCTTCGCGGTCGAGTGAGCTGCGTCGGCACATCGCAGAGCTGCAGGAGCTGGAACGCCGCACGAATACCGTGCCCGCTGCCGGCATCGAGGTCGGCGAGTACATCAGAACGGCCGAACGCATTGTTCATCGCCCGACTCCGCCGGTCCCCGAACCCGCCACGCCGGAGTGCAAGTACACCCTCGAAGATCCGCATGTTGCGAGCATCCATGCGCCGCTGGCCGATCACAGCGCGCTTAGCAATAGCAAGCCCACGCAGTCGGCAAACGCCGCCCATGCGCTTCGAGACCGCGGGACCGGCCACCGTCCCACGGAGGCGCCTGTGCTCTCCAGCGGGCCAAGAACGCGGCACGGCGGGCAGCCCGGCACCGGCCAGGCCCCACTGCACACGGAGACCGCTACCGAAGAGCCAGCTGCTGGAGAGGGCACCGGCGGCCGACCTCGCACCGATAGGCCCCGCCACGAACCCACACCGCATGGGGCCCGCCCCGCCACCGATGCCGGCCCAGCCCCCCAACCGCGCTGGAAGTTCCGGGATGCCCCCGCCCAGGACCGATCCGCCGTGTCAGCGGCTACGGGCCCACATCAGGAGAGCGACACGCCACCGAGCGCCGCGCCCGCACCCGCCGCGGTCCGCACTCCGCTGACGCCCAGGCCGCGGCCCGCTGATCCCGCCGAGCCAGTCCAGCATGGCCTGACGGCAGACACCGACGCCGCGCAGGATGCCCAGGCATCGACTTCCGGCGGCCCGGCTGCACCACCACCGCATCGACGCTCGTCCGCAGACCGTGGCGGCACACGCCGCAGGCCGACTGCGCCGGTTCAGCAGGAGGGTCTCTTCCCGGCCGACGGCCTCAGCGCCACCCCGTCGCGGGCCCGACCCGATGCCGCTGCCACCGCACGCAAGGCCGGTGACACATCGGCCGACGCCCGCCCGGTGCAGACGCGAGGAGTACCGATCGCCGAAGCGGAGGCCAGCGCCGACGACCGACGGTCACAGGCACCCACCCCCGACAGCCAACGTGCCCGGACACTCCTTGGACCGGACTTCACCGGCCTCTCCATCAACCAGCGCACGAGCACCGATACCGCAGAGGCCTCCCGCCTGTTCAGCAACGAACTGCGCCGCCACCTCGATGCTCCCGAGCCCGTGCCCGGACCACAGGTTCTGTGCCACCTGGGTCGGCAACCGGTCTACTTCGCAGCCCTTGACCACCCCACCCTTGGCCGGGTCGTGGACATGGGCATCGACCCCACCCAGCGCCCCATCGCCCGCGTCACTCGCGACGCGCTGGACACTCAGCCCGCCTCCGTACTGCTGTCGGGCCTTATCAACGCGGCTGCCCCCAGCGCCGCCCCCACGCCCTCGAGCCTCCACGAAACCGACCTACGCCAACGAACCGAGCGGCTGATGTCCGCACAACAGCAGCGCCTCAACGACCAAGCCAGAGCACACTCTGGTCCCAGCCCCCGTCCATCCCCCGCCACATCGCAAGCCGCACCTCACGTCCCCGGGCAGGCCTCGCACTGCTCCTACGAGCAGGCGAGTGCTGGCATGAGTGTGAAGTGACCGGCGTGCGCCGCGCCTCCTTCCCGCCCCGGGGGAAAACCAGAGCCCGCGGCGCCGGGCTTCCAGCCGTGCGGGAAACCGCCGCCGTCACTGCTGCGCGCGCTGCCCGGTGCTCCCTACGCTCGGGCCTCTGCGGCTGTCCCAGCCCGCCACGCACACCCCGGGCGCAACGGATGCCGAGGAGCCCAGGAGGATTCCCATGACCAGGACACCGGGCGGGAACACACACTCCGGCGCGCACGCTGCCGGCTGGCAGTCGCCGCTGGACGACATCCCGGTCCTGGGACAACCCTCCACCACGAGTGACGGAAGGGGAGCTGACGCTCCCCAAGGGACCGATGACAGTGAGCGTGATGGCGCAGGGGAGGGGGAGGCGAGCCGGACCATACCCGCCTCGCGCGGCGATCCAGCCACCCAGCGTGCCTCCACAGCCAGGACGTTGCCACGGAGCCAGCGGAGGCGGAGCCAGAGAAGTCCGCTGGCGTCTTGGACGGGCAGATGACTGTGGAAGAGGTACAGCCCGAAGGAGCACCGGCCGGGCCGGACGCCGCTGCTGCGCGCGACGACGGGCGGGCCCGCCTGACCAGCGCGGACGGGCGGCTGACGTTCACTCTGTTCGAAGTCCCTGCGGATGCGGGGATCGTCCAGGAGGCGGTGGAGAGCTACCAGCGGCGCCACCGTGAACTCACGGCGGTCGTCGAGACCAAGAACGAGCAGGCGGCGCAGGCTCCGGCTCAACAGGCCGAACAGCTGGCCCGGTGGCGCCGCACATACAAGGGGGACAACCGCCTGGAGCCGTTCCGGCCGCTGCCCTCGCTCCGGCTGACCAGGCGCGCGGATACCCCCGGCCTGACTCCTGCGGAGTACGGCATCGGCTCGTGGGTCACCTGGCGGGACGGGCAGAGCGGCCAGCAGGTGACGGGGCAGGTGATGGGACCGGGGCCGGCCGGCGACACCTGGTTCGTCAGCACGGACCGGACCGGTCACACCGGCGAGTATCACGTGCTGTCCCGCAGCGGGAAGAAGGCCACCGGCTACACCTACTCCCTCAACGGCGCGGCCACCTGCCTGCGGCCCGCCGACGGGCCCGGGCGGCAGCTGCCGCTGGCAGACCTGCCGCAGGTGGACTCGGTGCCCGCCCGGCCGGTCGCCTCGTATGCCGATTGGCTGCCTCCGGACACCCACCGCGGGCGGGCCCTGGCTCGGGTGCGCGAGCCGATCGAGGTGACGGTCGGACAGATGGGTCCCCGCTTCGACCCGGCGGAAGTGGCCTTCGACGTCGTCGCCGACGGCATCCCCTTCGTAGTCAAGGCGGACCAGAACGACGAGACCCTGACCAAGCGGTTCGTGCCGCGCGTCGAGTCCGAGGGCACGGTCGTCGCCGAGTTCGCCCCTTGGGATAGCCGGGCGGAGGCGGTGGACTTCTGCGTCAAGGTGGCCCGCGAGGCCCGAGAGCTGGCCGACAAGCCGCTGTGGGCACAGGACCGCAACCATGCCTTCGAGCTGGCGGGCGAGGGGGTCTGCGGCCGGTGCAGTCTTCACCTCGACGACAGCGACGTGAAGCCGCTGTACCGGGTGGACGGCGGCGACGCCGACTGCATGTCCCACCTGTTCCTTCGCTTCCGGGCGGAAGAGGCGGACGTCGCCGCGCTCGCGCGGGCCCGCCGTATCTGGGCGGTCCGTACGGCCCCC
>NZ_JBHYJH010000237.1:0-10970 GCF_042740445.1 Streptomyces sp. NPDC059003
CGGTGTCGCTGCACGCCACGAACCGCGGTGGGGTCCCCGAGGAGACGGCCCGGGTGGTCCGGGCCGCGTTCCCCAAGGGCAGCCTGGCCATTCGCATCCGCGACGAGTTGGCCGAACTGTTCTTAGATGAGCAGTTCGCCCAGCTATATCCGGTGAGAGGGAAGCCGGCATGGTCGCCGGGCCGACTGGCGCTGGTGTCGGTGCTGCAGTTCGCCGAGGGCCTCTCGGACCGCCAGGCCGCGGATGCGGTGCGCGGACGGCTGGACTGGAAGTATCTGTTGGCGCTGGAGCTGGAGGATCCGGGGTTTGATCACTCAGTGCTCACCGAGTTCAGGGACCGGTTGATCGCGGGGGACGCGGGGATTCACCTTCTGGACCGGGTACTTGAGGCTGCCACTACGCGTGGCCTGCTGAGAGCTGGCGGCCGGGCTCGCACGGACTCCACGATCGTGCTGTCCGCCGCGCGGCAGATCAACGGCTTGGTCCGCCTCGGTGAGACCCTGCGGGTGGCACTCAACAGCGCGGCAGCTCGTGAACCACGCTGGCTGGCTGACTGGACTCCGCCCGAGTGGTTTAACCGCTACGCGATCCGGTTCGAGGACTCCCGTCTGCCCAAGGGGAAGAACAAGCAGGCCGAGCTGATCGAACAGATCGGCGCCGACGGAATGAGCCTCCTTGCCGCCGTATACCTGCCGAACGCGCCCGCCTCACTGCGCCTGCTTGATCAGATGCAGACCTTGCGGCAGATGTGGATCCAGCAGTTCCTCGTGGACAATGGACAGGTCCGTCGCCGTGACCTCAAGGAACGCCCGCCCGGAGCTGAGCGGCTGGTGACGCCCTACGACACCGACGCGCGCGGCAGCATCAAACGGGGAACCTTCTGGGACGGCTACAAGGTGCACCTCACGGAGACCTGCGAGCCCGACAGGCCGAACCTGATCACGCACGTTGCCACGACGGACTCCACGGTCCCGGATGTGCGGCTGGTTGCTCCGATCCACGACCGTCTCGCCGAACGCGGTCTCCTGCCCGAGCGTCACCTGGTCGACTCCGGCTACGCGTCAGCCCGGGAAGTGGTGACCGCTCGCCGTGACCACGAGGTCGATCTGATGGGCCCGATCCTGGCATCCACCAGTTGGCAGGCCAGGGAGGGTGGAGGCTTCACCTTGGCTGACTTCACCATCGACTGGGAGAACTAGCGGGTCACCTGCCCCAACGGCAAGACCACATCCGACTGGAACGAGGGCCGATCCAGGCATGACACACCCGTCGTGCGTTCACGGTTCCCGATGACCACCTGCCGCCCCTGCGAGGTGAGGACGCAGTGCACCCGAGCCGAGGAGAAGTCGTTTCAAGGGCGCCGGGTCACATTCCGTCCCCGTGCTGAGCAAGAGGTCATCCAGCAGACCCGGGCCCGTGAAGGCACCCAGGATTGGAAGGACGAGTACGCGCGCCGAGCCGGGGTCGAGGGCACTATCTCCCAAGGCGTCCGAGCCCTCGGCCTGCGGCGATGCCGCTACTACGGCATCGCCAAGGCCAGGCTGCAGCATCAGCTCACGGCGACCGCGATGAACTTCCACCGGCTCAACGCCTGGTGGAGCGAAGTGCCCCGAGCGGGAACGCGAGCGTCACATCTGGCAGCCCTCCGGCCCGCCGAGTAGCACTCGACGGGCCGGATTCGCCAACGGTGTCGCCGTATCCGGGGGAGGCGACCCCCATGCGGTCCAGAGGTACCCAATCGCACCAGGCATAGGCGACCAGCCCTGCCGGTGGCAACGCAAGTCGCCTCAAGAGCAGGCGCGTTGCATGCGCTGACCTCGACGCTCGGGTCATGACGACCGCTCCGCAAGCCCCTGCCATCGCACTGCGGTTCTTGTCGCTGGAGATCACCACCCGATGCCAGCTCACCTGCCCCTCCCATTGCTACGCCCAAGCGGGGCCCACGCGCGGCCACGGCAGCATGACCCGCGAGGACTGGCACCGGATCATCGACGAAGCAGCCACCCTTGGCACGACGACCCTTCAGATGATCGGCGGGGAGCCTACCCTGCATCCGGACTTCACCGAGCTGGTCGAGCACGCCCTTAGGGCCAGCCTGCGCGTGCGTGTGTACTCCAACCTCGTCCGCGTGGGCGCCAAGCGCTGGCGACTCTTCGAGCACCCGCACCTCACCCTCGCCTGCTCGTACTACAGCGACGATGCCGGTGAGCAGGACACGATCACGGGGCGCCGCGGCTCGCACGCGGCAATGCTGCCCGCGCTCACCAGCGATATTCCGCACGGCCGCGGCGAGTTGGGCACCGCTCCAGTCCACCTCCGTCAGCAAGGCCCGCAGACGGGTGTTGGGCGTTTTCGGCATGTCCGCTCCGGGTTCCGGTCGGCCGGGCCGCCCCCGCCCGCAGTTCACAAACGCACAATCTTGCATCCAGTGCATCGCATCCACCGCCTCAGATCCCTGTGCGGCCCGGGCCCGGGGCGATGCACTGGTTGTACCCGGCACACGGTGCTGGGTTGCTCTTGGCCGCACCAGCCGCACCCCCAACTTGGCCCAGGAGGACAGATGGGCGGCCGCGGGAAAGCGGCTCATGTCCAGTCCGATCTCGGAGATGACCACGTGCGCGGACAGTGGGCTGAGCCCGGGGATCTCGCTCAGCCGTTGGACCGCCTCGTCGTACGGGGCGATCTCGGCGGCGATCCGGTCATCCAGTGCGGCGATGTCCGCATCGATGGCATCGACCCGGGCGAGCATCCGCCGCAGCAGGAAGGCGGTCGCCGAGGCGACGAACTCGACACTGAAGGTCTAGTACATCCACCGGCACCGCTTCCGCACCCGCGCCGAGGCCCGCATCAAGATCGCCACCTGGATCACCGGCTGGTACGACACCCACCGCCGGCACTCCGCCTGCGACTGGCTGTCACCCATCGACTACGAGAACCGACACACCACCACAGAACAGCAGCCTCAGACCGTTTAACGAAACCCTCCACACACAGAGGGGATGGAAACCACCATGGCTCCCCTCGAAGCCAATGCAGCCCCCAAACGGCCGTCGGCAATGACCAGACCCTTCCACGCATGGAGTTCGACCGCTGAAGAAGCCCTGGGTCACCAGAGCCCACATGATCACCCCCCGGCATTCCAGGGCTTGGACTGATGACAGCTCCATCCGCAGCAGCTTCGTCACCAGGCGATACCTCCCGCCAGGACTCCTGTAGAAGAGTGAGAACAAGGATGAAATATCCGCAGTCGATCCCCACGGCCCCCCCCCGCGTGGCCCCAGATAGGCCACTTGGTACCCATGGTGCGAGATCCATGGACCTTCTTGAAGTCGCTCCCCGCCCACGGAGAAGTGGTCCGCATCCGCCTAGGCCCCATGTCGGTGGCCGTGATCTGTGATCCGGAACTGACCCGTCAAGCCCTCGCGGATGACCGCGTCTTCGACAAAGGCGGCCCGCTTGCGGACCGCGCCCGGGAAGTCCTCGGTGACGGGCTCGGCATCTGCCCCCACCGCACGCACCGCCGGCTGCGGCGGCTGGCGCAGCCCGCCTTCCATCCCGGAAGGCTTCCTAGCTACGCGCAGACCATGACCGCCTGTATCGAAGAGGCAACCGGTTCTTGGAAGCCGGGGCAGACCCTGGATGTGCCAACCGAGATGATGACGTTGACCTCCCTAGTCACCACCGCCACCCTGTTCTCCAGCTCCTTGCCCACAGCCGCATACGGTCAACTCGTCAACGACACCAAGACCATCGCGAACGGGATTGTCCAACGGACGATGTTGATCTCGCCGCTGGACCGGCTCCCCACCCCAGGCAATCGCGCATTTCTGCTCGCGCGCACACGCCTACGCCAAGCCTGCGACCAGATCATCACCGAGCGGCGCGTCAGCGGCACTGACCGCGGCGACCTGCTCTCTGCCCTGATCGCAGCCCACGACCCGGCAGACAACAGCAACATGAGCGACGCGGAACTCAGCGGCACAATCCTCACGATCTTCCTGGCCGGAACGGACACCACCGCCAGCACCCTGGCATGGGCACTGCACCTGCTGGCCCGCCGCCCCAAGATCGAACAGAGGGTGCATGCCGAGGTCGACGCCGTCCTGCACGGAACCCCGGCCGCCTACGCCGCCCTGCCCCGCCTGGAGTTAACCCAACGCGTCATCATGGAGACACTCCGCTTGCACCCCCCGATTTGGTTCCTCACTCGCACGGTCACCCGGGACACCCGTCTGGGCGGGTACCGGCTACCCGCC
Organism: Streptomyces sp. NPDC059003; assembly: GCF_042740445.1. NCBI lineage: Bacteria > Bacillati > Actinomycetota > Actinomycetes > Kitasatosporales > Streptomycetaceae > Streptomyces > Streptomyces sp. NPDC059003. The sequence continues at coordinate 4,257 of NZ_JBHYJH010000237.1, forward strand.
GGCAGCAGCATCGCCTACAGCCCTTACCTCATCCACCGCAACGCCGAGCTCTACACCAACCCCGAACGCTTCGACCCTGACCGTTGGGACCCCAAGCACTCCCAACCGCCCCGCCACGCCTTCCTTCCCTTTGTCACCGGTGCCCGCAAGTGCATCGGCGACAGCTTTGCCATGATCGAAGCCACCCTCGCCCTTGCCACCATCACCGCCCGCTGGCGCCTGAAACACGTCCCGGGCCATCGCCCCGTCCGCCCTGCGCTGGGGGCGGTATTGGTGCCACGCGAACTACGCATGCAGGCAACGCCCCGTCACCCATGCGGCGTTTCATAGGTGGTCCTTGTTGCAACGCCGCACCGCAGCGGCATCAGCGCAGGTCGTGATGTTTCAGAGGACTTCTGGTTCACGAAGTTTATGGCTGATTGCGTTTTATGCGTCTCGCCAGGTTGGGGTGGTTTCGCCGGTTGCTCGTTTCGCGAGGTTCGAGATCATCGCGAGGCGGATCATGCTCTCGGAGTGGGCGGGTTGGTCTCGTAGTCGCGGGCGAGGCGGCGGTGCATCATGATCCACCCGAAACTGCGCTCTACCACCCAGCGCCGCGGGGTCACCGAGAAGCCTTTGACCTGGGTGTTCCTGGGGACGACGTCCTCGTCGATGCCGAGGGCGGCGCCGTGTTCGATGGCCTGGTTCTTGTAGCCGGTGTCGACCCATGCCTTGGTGACGGTGGGGTGGTTCGCGGCGAGGTGGGTGAGGAGCTGCTTGCTGGCCTCGTTGTCGGAGACGCTGGCGGCGGTGACCATGACCAGCAGCAACAGGCCGAGGGTGTCGACGGCGATGCTCCGCTTGCGGCCCACGATCTTCTTCCCGGCGTCGATTCCCTGGGTGCTCGTGGGCACGCTGGGTGCGGTTTTTGACGCTCTGGGCATCGATCGCGCAGGCGGTCGGCTCGGCCTTGCGTCCCTCCTGTTCACGCACGAGGCGGTGCAGACGGATGCCGAGCTTCTCGATGGTGCCGTCGGTGGTCCAGGCACTGAAGTGGGAGAAGACGGTGGTGTGCGCGGGGAAGTCGTGCGGCAGGTAGCGCCAGGGGATGCCGGTGCGGTTGACGTAGAGGATCGCGTTCATGACTTCGCGCAGGTCGGCGAGTTTGCCGCCGAGATTGAGCGAGGTCTTCTGCCGCTCGGCCCGCCAGGCGCTCAGCGTCGGCTCCGTCAACTCCCAGCGGGCATCGGACAGATCACTCGGGTAGGACTTGCGGGGCGGCGGCGTCGTCATGACAGTACTGATACGACCGTGAGTTGGCGCCCGTATATCGCTCGTCCGAGTGGCCGAGGAGGGCGATGACGTGCATATCCGAACCGGACAGGAGCTCTCGGGGCAGAACGGGACGACACGCGAGTCCCGCGGCGAGTGATGCCCCTCAACATTCGGAGTGAAAAGTATCAATAGGCCCACCTTGGACGGCCGACAAAACCGCCAAACCCGCACGTCAGCAGTATGAACGTCCTCTTAGAGTGCGGAACGTGAGCTCTTGTCCGTTTCATGGTTGAGGTTGGACAAGGTCCGCTGGCCATGGGCGCGGGAGGCGCTACCCCCGGTCGTGGACTCCAGCTCGTACCTCTGGCGTCGTCCTGGCCGGTGACGCATGGCTGGTCTCCGGCAGGGCTCCCTCGACGAGTTGAGGTGGCAGGTTCTGAGGATTGACTCGCCGAGGTTGAACCACTCCGTCCGTGGATACGGCTCTTGGCAACATCACGACGAAGGAGATCAGATGGGCTACATTCCCTGGTGGGTCAGTAGCGAGGCACGCAGGTTAGCAGAGGCCAAACGGGATGCCGAGGGCAACGGGGATGAAATGATCACAATCCCGGACTCTATCCTCTTCGACTTTGGGCCGGACAGAGAAACCGTCCTGGACTTCGAAGAGCTCCTTCCGGAGGTTGACTTCGTCGAGCTCTGGGAGTTCCTGGCCGAGTCCGGCGACACCGGCCCGCTGTACTGGTTCGCTGAGACGAGCTCCACCGGCCTCATCAGAAACGGACTGAAGCCCAACCATCGATTCTGCCTGGACACCAGCGGAGAACAGCTGACGATGCGGGCTAAAAACCGCGTCCTGTCCCTGAGATACATCGTCCACAGCCCGGACCGCGACGGCGAGACGCCCTCGCAGAGCTGACCTGATGGGGCGGGATCTTGCCCGGTCACCGCAAGCCCCGCCCCCGCCACCGTGCCAGCGGCCCCCGGCCTTGTTGCTCCCCGGGACAATTCTGAATAGTTGTCCGTTTCGCGGTTGAGATTGAGTGAAGACTGCTGGTGACCGGGTCGCGGTGCGGCTCAGGTGCCGGGCTGGGCGAACAGGCCGGGTTCGGGGTCCGTCAGGATGCCCCTGGTGACCAGGCGCTTCAGCGTGGAGCGGATGCCCTCGGTGTTCTTCGGGACGATCGGCAGGTCGAGTGCCTGGCACAGGTCGCGGGCCCGCATCGGCTGCCCGGCGTCGGCGAACGCGGCGAGGATCTGCTGGTAGGCGGGGTGATCGGGGACGTCGGGGTGGTCGTTCGTCGGCGGGTGCAGGGGCGGGGACGGGGAGCGTGAGGAGGGTCTTGCGCGTGACGCGCAGGTCCTCGCCCTCCGCTTCGAACTCGCCGAGCTGCGTGGTGAGTTCCTCAATACGTCCACGGAGTTGCCCCGCCTGTTCCGCCAGTTCGCGCTCACGCGCCTCGACGTACTCCAGGACAGACTTGACCTGACCCTATGAGGGCTGGGGCTTCCTCTCGTGGTGCGTTCGGAGCACCCTGCGGGTGGGGGAGCCGAGTCGGGGTCGGGAGGCCCGCGATGCAGGCTTACGTCGGGATAGATGTGCATCGCCGCCGGTCGCAGATCGCCGTGATGGACGAGGGCGGCCGGACGGCGGTGAACCGGAACGTGCCCAACGGGCGCGAGACGGTCCTGGGAGTGATCGGGGATCTGCCGGTGGGCACACCGGTGGCGTTCGAGGCTGCCTACGGCTGGGGCTGGCTGATCGAGCTGCTCCAGGACTACGGCTTCGAGCCGCACCTGGCCCACCCGCTGCAGTGCAAGGCGATCGCCTCGGCCCGGCTGAAGAACGACAAGGTCGACGCGGCCACCCTGGCCCACCTGCTGCGCACGGATCTGCTGCCGGAGGCGTGGATCGCGCCGTCCGACATCCGTGAACAGCGCGCGGTGCTGCGGCACCGGGCCCAGCTGGTGCGGCTGCGGACGCTGCTGCGCAACCGCATCCACGCGGTGCTCGCGGACCATGGCTGCGACCGGGGCGCCAGCTGCTGGAACCGGGTGGGCCGGAAATGGCTGGCGGCGTTGCCGCTGCCGGACACCGCCCGCGGCGCGGTCGCCGACCGGCTGGAGGTCATCGACGCCCTCCAGGTCGTCATCGACCGGCTCGATGCCGCGCTCGCCCAGTCGGCGAAGGCGGATGCGTGGGTCAGGGCGCTGACCGCGCTGCCCGGCGTCGGCCCGCTCACCGCCATGGTCATCGTGGCGGAGACCGGCGACATCCGCCGGTTCTCCTCGGCCCGCAAGCTCGCCTCCTGGGCCGGGCTCACCCCCACGGTCCGCGGCTCGGACCGCACCGTGCGCTACGGGCACATCTCCAAACAGGGCGATCCCTGGCTGCGCTGGATCATGACCCAAGCCGCGCAGACCGCCAAGCGCACCCCGCCCTACGCCGCGTGCTTCGAGCAGATCGCGCACCGCCGCGGCCGGAAGATCGCCACCACCGCGGTCGCCCGCAAGCTCCTCACCCACGCCTAACCCACCTGCTGCGCGAACTCGACGCGGCGCAGCCGCCGAAGGAGCCGTGCCCCACGGCATGACGACCACCCCCGAAGGACGGGACGACAAGCCCCGGGCGAGCTCGCGAAACTGCATGAGCCGGCCACGGCCGCGCTCGTTGACCTGAATGAGCAGCCCGGCCCCCGAAGGAAGGTCATGATCCGGCCCCGTCGGCCGGGATCGAATGGGTGCGTGCGAGTCTCCTCCGCACGACCAGCACTCGGGGGACCCACGGCCCGGCATCCCCGTACACAGCCGTGATCAGCCCGGCGCGGGCTCCCACAGCTCGTGCCGGGCCGGGGCATCGTGCGCCTTGACAGCCCCAGCCCTCATGGGTGCAGTGTCACTGTAATGGGCATAACTGTGACACGAAATGAGGTGCCCTGGATGCAATCTGACGGGGGCGTGGTGCTCACAGTGACCGACAGAAGCCGTTCTGTGCTGTTTGCGCTGACTATCCGTCATGCGGCTTCTAGGCTCCGGACATGGCACCTTATCCGGGGTCCAGGACACATGGGGCGGCGGACGCGGCGGAGCCCGCCACCGCGACCGCTCTCAGGCGGTGCGCCCCTTGTCGCCGAGCAGGCCGAGCAGCGCGGCTAGGTCGGCTTCCTCGTCGGACATGGCCATCACCTTCTCGATGGTGCCGCCCGCCAGCTCGTCGGCGAGGTCGAGCACCTGCAGGCGCAGCTCGCGCAGTTCGGCCAGCTGATCGTTCAGGGTCTGCAGCTTCGTCCGGCGCGACGGGCTGAGGTCGAGCTCGCCCCACTTGGCGGCCTGTTCCTCGAACAGGGTCAGGGACTCGTCCTGCTCGGTGAACACCTTCTTGATCCGCGCCACGGTGGCGTCGTCCAGGACGTGGGGCTTGTCGCGGGCTTCCTCGTAGGTGGCGAAGCTTTCGCGGGAGTCGGCGAGCCAGCCGCGGGTGTGGTCGATGAAGAATTCGAGCTTGCTGATGGGGTGCCAGATCCGCTCGGGCATGGCGCACTTCCCTTTCGTACGACAGCAGACCCGGCGACCCTTCCCCCGCCCGCACCCCACCGCTCGGGATCAGGACAAGGCCCCACCATCGTGCGTCCGGCCTGGTAGAGGGCGGCCACGATGGCGGCCGCGGCCGAGCGGCTGGAGCACCAGAGCCGGGCGCACCCGCCACGGCGATCGGCCACCGGACTCCGAGGGCAACTGACTGAGCGGCAGCGAAGGAAGGCGGCAGCCGGGCGCCCCTGCGCGCCGCCTCGGCATGGACCGGCCTGCATTGCCGGGCCGCGATGCCGGGGTCAGGGGCACCCACCGGCCCGCGGCCGACCCGCTGCCTCGCAGGAACCCGCACCCCGCCGCGGCCGGGGCGACGGCTACGGTCCGGCGATCAGCCAGAGGATCAGGGCGGCGTCGAGATCCTGCGAGAGCTGGTACACGATCGAGATGCCGCGGCCGCCGGTCTGTTCGGGCAGCAGCTCGATGACGTACGACTCCGAGCGGGGGGCGGCGTCGGGGAGGCCGCGGGCGTGGGCGGGGTCGGGGTCGTCCTCGAGGGAGGCGCGGACGGCCTCGACGGCGGCCTGCTCACTCGGCGACACGCCGTTGCGCAGGACCTGCTCGGCGGCGTCCGAGTAGAACGCGTGGCTCACCGGGCGCCCAGCTTCCGCTGCAGTTCGTCCTCGACGTCCGCTGTGGTGCGGGCGAGCGCGGCCATGGCCTTCGGGTCGTAGCGGATGAGGACCCGGTGGCGGTATGCCTGGGTGATCTCGCGGACCTGGGTGAGGTCGTCGAGGTCGGCCTCGGCCAGCTCGCTCTCGAACGCGGCCAGGTCGCCGGGGAACCCCCAGGTGCCGAGCGCGCTGCGCAGCTCGGCGAGTGTGAGCATGGGCGGGGTGAAGCGGTGGTGGTCGGGCTGTGCGGTCACGGTGGGGCCTCCTCGTCGCCGGTGTCGACGCTACTCGGCCCCGACGACCGGTTGGCGGGGTTTGGCAGCAAGGACGGCGCCGGTCACGGCGCGCTCTTCCACCGGCAGGAACCCGGCGGGCCGGGTGGCGCCCGGGTCCGGGGCCTGGCTGATGGCGGCCCTGAGCAGGGCCACGGTGTCGGCGGCCGCCGTCGCGCGGGCCGGGTCCTCCCCGTTGGTCTCCTCCAACAGCACGATGGCGGCCTGCAGTACACCGATGTGCACCGGCACTGTGCGGATCGCGGCGAGTGCGGCAGTGGCCCGGTCGGCGGCGGATGCCGGGTGCTCCTGGGGGATGAGCGCGGAGACGCCGCGGCCCAGGCGCGGTCACGGGGGGGAGACAGGAGGGGAGGCCACCAGGGGATTGTCTCTTGGCAGGTCTGTCCTGCGTCGCTCAGGTCAGGGTGGCCAGGGCCGCGCAGCACTCGTGGCGCCGTGACGGTTTGCGGTCAGCTGCCCGCAGGAGTACGGATCTTGACAGCCGGGAACACCCTGGATATCGGTTGCGGAGATCCGCAGGATTGAGGTTTCCGGTCGGAGGGGGTGCCGGGGTGGCGCAGTGTTTGGGGCCGGGGTGCGGGGAGCGGCTGCCGCGCGGGAGTGCGGCGGGCGGCCGCCCGCGTGAGTTCTGCGGCGAGCGCTGCAGGTCGGCCTGGAGACGGTTTCGGGAGCGGGTGCGGCAGGGCCGGGAGGCCCCGCTGCAGCGGTGGGCGGACGGGGCGGACGACCGGCACGTGCTGATGGCGAGCGCGTACGAGGTGGCAGCCACGTCGTGCAGACCCTGGAGCGGAAGGGCGCGATCTTCGTCGAGCGGACGGAGGAGGTCCCAGAGGGCTCCATCGTGATGTTCTCGGTGCACGGCGTGGCCCCGACCGTGCACGAGGAGGCCGCGACACGGAGCCTCGCCACGATCGACGCGACCTGCCCCCTGGTGACCAAGGTCCACAAGGAGGCCATCCGGTACG
>NZ_JBHYJH010000238.1:0-10963 GCF_042740445.1 Streptomyces sp. NPDC059003
GTGGGGCTACCCCCGCCACATTCACTCGTGGGGGTTTTTTGCGGCCCCGGCCCCACCCCTATCGAGGCCCCCGCTGGTTGGGGGCCCCGACACTCATCCGGGCGCCCCCAACCTGCGTACCTGTTCCGGAGGACTACTTCGCGTAGGCGGAGATGTCCTTCACCACGGAGAAACCAAGACCGTACGCGCTCATTCCGCGCCCGTACGCCCCCAGATGCACCCCCTCCTTGGTGGACCCGGCGAGCACCCAGCCGTACTCGGACTCCCGGTAGTGGAAGGAGGTCGGCTCCCCGTCCACGGGGAGGGAGAGCGCCGACCAGTCCGAGCCGTGGAGGTCGTCCGCGAGGACCCACGCGGTCTCCGTCTGCTGGTCGAGCCAGTCGTCCCGGAGGCTGTGGTCCATCTGTCCGGGCCAGGTGAAGGACAGCAGGCCGACCCCGGCGAGCCAGGCCGCGGAGGACACCGAGGTCGCCTCCAGGACACCGGTGCCGTCCGCGCTGCGCCGCACCGGGTTGGCGGCGACGGTCACCACGACCGCGAACCGCTCCCTGTCCCCGTTCCCGAAACCCCCTTCGGCCCGCACCGACGGCTCGTCGCCGTGGCCGATCGAGCCGTGCTCCACGGCTCCGTCCGCGGCGGTACCGACCTGCATCAGCCAGCGCGGTCCCGTGAAGGCCTCGTCCAGGCCGTACCAGGGAAAGGGCGCCAGCAGGTAGCCGTCGACCGTGCGCCGGGCGGAGGGCACCGCTTGTGCGGGCCCGTCCGCGGCCGACGCCTGTGCGCCTACCCGACTCGTCGTCTCCATGTACCTGGCCGCCTCCTCACTCTCGTGGGTCCGGAGCGGCCCGCCCCCCTCGGGCGTCCTCACGCCGGACAACAAGGCAGGATAGCCACACCCCTTCCGGAAGCCGGTAAGGCAGTCGGCGGACGGGTGTCCGGAACTCCTCCGCCCCGGGCAGCGCGGAGCGTGCGGCGGCGCACACGACGCGTCGCCTGGCGTACGCGGGCGTCAGGCCGCGTACGCGGCGGCGTGGCAGGTCAGATGGCGTCCGCGGGGGCGGGGCGGATCAGGTGGCGGCCCCGAGCGCGGGGCGGATCAGGTGGCGTCCGCGTCGAACGGCGGGTGGTCGTCCGCCGCGGGCTTCTCGGGCCGCTTGCGCATGTCGACGCGGCCGTCCGCGGAACCGTCGGACGAGGTCGTCGCCGCGCCCCGGCTCCCGGAACCGGCGTCGCCCGCGGAGTCGCCCTCGCGGCTGTGCACGGCGTCCGCGACTTCGGCCATTTCCTTGCGCAGGTCGAAGCCGTTGCGGATTTCCTTCAGGCCGAGGTCGTCGTTCTCCAGCTGCTTGCGGATGAACTTCTTCGGATTCAGGTCCTCGAACTCGAAGTCCTTGAATTCCGGGCCCAGTTCATTCCGTATGTCCTGCTTCGCGCTGTCCGAGAACTGCCGGATCTTGCGCACGGTCCTGGACACGTCCTGGATGAGCTTCGGCAGCTTGTCCGGGCCGAAGATGAGCACGGCGAGGATGACCAGCGTCACTATCTCGAATACGCCGATGTCGTTGAACACCCTGAACTCCTTGCCGTCCGGACCCGCTCTACGGTACCCGCCGCTCCTGTCCAGCCGGTAGCCGCACGGCGACAACCTGGATCAGACATGAACCAGAACTGAACCGCCGCGCGTGCGGCGCGGGCCTTCAGTCCCCGCTCGCCGAGCCCAGGACCAGCGTCACCTTGCGCTCGTCCCCGTCGCGCTCGACCGTCAGGTCCAGGCGGTCCTTGGGGCGGTGGGCGCGGATCTTGACGATGAGCTCGTCGCCGGAGTGCACGCGCCGGCCGTCGACCGCCGTGATGACGTCGCCCGGCTTCAGACCGGCCTTGTCGCCGGGTCCGCCGCGGTTGACGGCGGGGCCGCCGCTCTGGCTCTTGCGCGCGATGCGGGCGCCGTCGCCCGTGAACTGCTTGTCGATCGTGACGCCGATCACGGGGTGCGTGGCGCGGCCGGTGTTGATCAGCTCCTCCGCGACCCGCTTGCCCTGGTTGATCGGGATGGCGAAGCCGAGGCCGATCGACCCGGCCTGCCCGCCGTCGAGCTCCGAGCCCCGGTCGGCGGAGCGGATGGCGCTGTTGATGCCGATGACCCGGGCCTTGGAGTCGACCAGGGGTCCGCCGGAATTTCCGGGGTTGATGGGCGCGTCGGTCTGCAGGGCGTTCACGTACGACACATCGCTCCCGTCCCCCTTCTCCCCGCCCGCCGTGATCGGGCGCTCCTTGGCGCTGATGATCCCTGAGGTCACGGTGTTGGCGAGGTCGAAGGGCGCGCCGATGGCGACCACGGGGTCGCCCACCTGGACGTTCTCGGAGTTGCCGAGCGGCAGCGGCTTGAGTCCGCGTACGCCGGAGACCTTGACGACGGCCAGGTCGTACCCGGCGTCGCGGCCGACGACCTTGGCGCTCGCGGTCTCCCCGCCGCTGAAGCTCACGGATATCTCGCCGCCGGTGCCCGCGGGCTCCACGACGTGGTTGTTGGTCAGGATGTGGCCCTTGCCGTCGAGCACGAAGCCGGTGCCGGTGCCGGCCCCGTCGTCGCCCCGGACGTGCAGCGTCACGACGCCGGGCAGCGAGCTCGCCGCGATTCCGGCCACGCTGTTCTTGGGCCGCTTCTCGGACTCGGCCCCGGCCTGCGGCAGCTCCACGTCGCTCCCGATGCCGCCCTCACGCTCCAGATACGCCCCCACGGCCCCGCCGATCCCTCCGGCGACCAACGCGATGAGCACGGCCCCGAGCACCAGCCCCTGCCGCCACTTACGCCGCGGCGCGTCCACGGCAACCCCGGCCTGCTGCAGCGGCGCCCGCCAGGGGTCATAGCGCCGCCAGGGGTCTGGCGGGGGCGCCTGTACGGGGGCTTGCGCGGGCGCCATGGTGGGGTGTGCGGGGTCGGGGGTGGGGTGGGGCGGGACCGCGGGGGCACCGTGGGACGGTGCCGCCTGGGCCGCCTGCGGCGGGGCTCCGTGAGCCGGGATGCCGGGCGGGCCCGCCGGGTGCGCCTGGGCGCCGTGAGCCGACGTGCCTGGCACGGGTGCGCCCTGGGTCGGCGTACCCGGTGCGGGAGTGCTGTGGGCCGGGGCGGCTTGTACGGGGGCGCTGTGCGGCGGGATGCCCTGAGCGGACGTCTCGTGGGCCGTCGCGCCCGGCGTCGGGGCGGCGTGGGTTTCGGCACCGGGGGTGGGCTCTACGTGCGCCGAGCCACCGGGAGCGGAAGCCGGGGCGACCGGCACGGCGGTGTGGTGCAGCGGGACACCCTGGGCAGAGGTGTCGTGGACCGACGCACCCGGCGTCGGGGCAGCGTGGGTTTCGGCGCCAGGCACGGGCGCCGCGTGCGCCGAGACGCCTCCGGCGGGGGGCGGGGTGGCCTGGGCAGCGGCTCCCGCTGCGGGGGCGCCGTGCGTCGGCGTGCCCAGCAGGGGCGTGCCTGGTGCAGGGGTGCCGTGGGCCGGTGCACCCGGTGCGGGAGCGCCGTGGGCCTCGACGCCCGGCGGGGGCGTCGCGTGCGACGGGACACCGGGGGCGGGAGCTCCAGGGACGGCGGCTTCCGGGGCTGGAGCGCCATGGTGCGGGGTGCCCGGTATGGGGGCGCCATGAGTTGGCGTACTCGGCACGGGGGTGCCATGAATCGGCGTACCCGGCACGGGGGTGCCGTGGGCCTCGGCACCCGGCGACGGCGTCGCGTGCGACGGGACCGTGGCCCCCGCCGCGGGAACGCCATGCGCGGGCGTACCCGGCGCCGGGGTGCCCTGGGTCGGCGTACCCGGCACGGGAGTGCCCTGCGTGTCGTACGTCGGCGTGCCGTGGGTCGGGGTCGCCATGGGGTGCTGTACGGGCGGGGCGGGGGCCCAGGGACCCGGCTCGCCGTACGGCGGGGTGCTGTAGGGGTCGGGGTCGTGCAGGGGGCGCGGCCGTTCGGCCTCGGCGGGTGTCGACGGCTCTCCGGCCGTTACGGGTGCGCCGGTAGCCGATGCCGCATCGCCGGGTATCACCGGTGCACCGGCCGCCACAGGTGCGTCGGCGGCTATCGCAGGTGCGTCGGCGGTTATCGCAGGCCTGGTGGCAGCTACCGCAGGCCCGGTGGCGGCTACCGCAGCTGCGTCGGCGGCCGCCGAGGGCTCACCGACAGCTGATGTCGCCTCACCAACAGCTGCCGTCGCCTCACCAGCAGCTGCCGTCGGCTCACCAGCACCTGGCGTCGGCTCACCGGCCGCTGCCGTCGGCTCACCCGACGTCGCCGGTGTGTCGGTGGTCGGCTTCGGGCCCCCGGCCAGCGAGGCGTCGACCTCGTCCGTCGGCGTCTCCGTGACCCGGGCCGAATCGTCGGCGGCCGGCGTCGGCTCACCGGCCGGCGAAGCGGCGCTCCCGCCCGGGGCGGGCGCTGCCGTCATATCCCGGCGGGGCCGGCTCCACCAGTTCGGCTCTGCCTTGGTGGGCTTGCCCTCGTCCATGCTCTCCCCACAACTGGCCTGCGGCGGACGCCGATTGGCTCGGCTCCGTGCCCGCCGGTGGTCCGGCGGACACGGAGGATTCAATCAGGTCTCCGCGCCGACGCGCAGCGTCGGCCGTCAGTGGATCTGCGAGGTGCCCCGCGGCTGCGCCGGGGACGCGGAGTCCGCCGCGTTGAGCGTGAGCCCCCTGGCGGCCCCGCCGTCGGCGTCCGGGGCCACGGCCCGGATCAGCGGGGACATGACGCCCGCGCCCGCGAGCAGCGAGGCCGTGAGCTCCTTGGGCGTACGCGCGGTCGAGGCGCCCGCGCCCGAGAGAAGCGGCACGGCGGACGTCGTCGGCGCGAGCACCTGCGGGGGCCGCTGCCCCTGCACGGAGAGCGGATTGCCGCCCCGGCGGCGCAGCGACTCGGGCACGCCCGTGGAGGGCGTGGCCTGGGACCGCGGCGGTGCCGCATTGCTGTTGCTGTTGGCGCCGCCCCCGCGCTGTTCGCCGGTGGCGAGCGGCGCGCTGACCGTGACCCCGCCGAGCGCGATCGCGGCGAGCGACACCGCCCCGGCCGCCGCGAAGGCGAACCGCCGCCCGCGCCCGCCGGACCGGTCGGCCTCGGACCTGCCGACGTCATGGATGCGGAAGCCACGCTGCTCGCTCGCGAGCACCGCGGCGTGGGTGCCCGACGGAACGTACCCGGCGAGGGGCCCGCCGCCGCTGACGGAGAAGACCCCGCCCCTGGGCAGGCCCGTGGTCTCGGACGAGCCGGTGGCGAAGCCGTCGTCGACGGGTGTCCGCGGGCCGCCCTGACCCTCGATGTCGTCGATGCCGCTGCCGGGGAGGCTCTGGAGGCGGGCGAGGAAACTCTCGCTGGGCGGTGGCGGTGCCGTCTGCGCGAAGACGCTCTTGAGGCGGCGCTGGGCGTCGGCCTCGGTCTTGCACTTCGGACACGTGGCAAGGTGCGCGAGCACTCGCTCGCGCGCGTCATGACCGAGCTCACCGTCGACCAGCGCGGCGAGTCGGTCCCCCAGGTGCTGCTCGGCGAAATGCCGCTCGGCAGGATTCGACCGTGATCCACTCACGCGGTCGCGCCCCCTCCTCCCAGCGCCATGGCTCCGGCGACGGCGAGCGAGCGACGCTCGGCACGGGCCTCGGGAGAACGGTGCTGAAGGGCCTTGCGGAGCTGGGAGCGGCCGCGGTGGATACGGCTGCGGACCGTACCGAGCTTGACGCCCAGGGTCGCGGCGATCTCCTCGTACGAAAGGCCTTCGATGTCGCACAGGACGACGGCGGCGCGGAATTCGGGCGCGAGCGTGTCGAGCGCCTGCTGGACGTCCGCGTCGAAGTGCGTGTCGTTGAACACCTGCTGGGGGGACGGCTCGCGGCTCGGCAGGCGCTCCGCCGCGTCGTCGCCGAGCGCGTCGAAACGGATGCGCTGCTTGCGGCGGACCATGTCCAGGAAGAGGTTCGTGGTGATGCGGTGCAGCCAGCCCTCGAAGGTCCCCGGAGTGTAGGTCGACAGGGAGCGGAAGACGCGGACGAAGACTTCCTGGGTGAGGTCCTCGGCGTCGTGCTGGTTGCCCGTGAGGCGGTAGGCGAGGCGGTAGACGCGGCCGCTGTGGGTGCTGACGATCTCTTCCCACGTGGGAGGAGTCCACGCCTGCGAATCCGCGTCAGCGGCAAAGGTCGCGGTCTGAGCGGAGTCGTTAGCGCGGTCAGCTGTGTCGGTCACGGATTTCGGCTTACCCGCCAACCTGAGAAAACGCCGGAGCGCTCCTCCCCGATCCGCGGACTCGGCCGCACCTCCCCTGTCGGCTCTGGTGGTGTCCAGTGGAGCCCCTACCATAACCACCTCGCCCGTTAGCTCCGGATAAGCGTTTTTACCTAGATTTGCCCGTGGGCTTCGCGTCCTGTGCGCCGGCCGCTTCGGCCTCCCGGCGGGGAGTCCGGGGCTTATCCACCGGAATGACGCAGTACGTGAATTTGGTACGGCCTTCTCAGCCTGCGTCCCGCATTCTCTGCGGGCCGTCCTGACGCCTTGATCCATCCGTTACCCCCGCTGTCCTCACACCCCTTCTCAACGCACAGTCCCATCTGCGGGTTCCCGGCCCCAACGGATACAGTCACGGCCAGGCAACCACGGGGACAGGAGAGGGCCATTACCGGCAACCGGCAGACGAGCTGGGCGTTCGCCGACGCCTTTGTCGCCGAGGACGAAGCGCTGCTGTGGGCCCGTGACCGGGCGCGGGACGCGGGCCTTCGCTCGGTGTCGCCCGGCACCGGCGCCGCGCTGCGGATGCTCGCCGCCACCGTGGACGCCAAGGCGGTCGCCGAGATCGGTACGGGCACGGGTGTGTCGGGGATCCATCTGCTGCACGGCATGCGGCCGGACGGCGTCCTGACCACCGTGGATCCGGAGCCGGAGCGCCAGCAGTTCGCCCGCATGGCCTTCCGCGCGGCCGGCTTCGCCGGGAACCGCGCGCGGTTCATCCCGGGCCGCGCCCTCGACGTCCTGCCGCGCCTCGCCGACGGCGGCTACGACCTCGTGTTCTGCGACGGTGACCGCCTGGAGTGCCTCGACTACCTCGCTGAATCGTTGCGCCTGCTCCGGCCCGGAGGGCTCGTCTGCTTCGAGGGGATCTTCGCGGACGGCCGCACCGTGGACTCGGGGCCGCAGCCGGTCGAGGTGCTGCACCTGCGCGAACTCCTGCGCGCCGTGCGCGAGAGCCAGGACCTGGTGCCGTCGCTGCTGCCGGTGGGCGACGGCCTGCTGTGCGCCGTCAAGCGGTAGCGCTCCGCGGGGGGGGGCGGTGTCCCATCTGCGGGTCGCATGGGGCTGGTCGCGCAGTTCCCCGCGCCCCTTCGGGGCGCTCCTCCTCCGCGGAGCATCAAGATCACGTATACCGCGTCAAGCTCCCGTATACCCGGGCTCCCCGGAACACAGCACTGCCCCGGCTCGTCGTACGATGCGTACGCCGCTGCCGGGGCAGTGGAAAAGTGTGGGCGTTATACGTCAGCCGACGACCTTCTTCAGGGCGTCGCCGAGCGCCTCGGCCTCGTCCGGGGTCAGTTCGACGACAAGTCGACCGCCGCCTTCGAGCGGAACGCGCATGACGATGCCCCGCCCCTCCTTGGTCACCTCGAGCGGGCCGTCGCCCGTCCGCGGCTTCATGGCCGCCATGCTCGTTCCCCTTCCTGAAACCAGCCTTGTCGCAGCCGACAACCCAGGTGTCACCGGCATCGAACACATTGCTTCCAGGTCATTATCCCGCATGGCGGGACCCGATGACCAACATCGGTCGGCATCGCTTGCGCAACGCGCGCCCGCAAAACCACCCAATTCGGCGATGTGACTGCAATACTTCGCCGCCCCACCCGCTCCTCCCGTCTCAAAATCTTTGACGCAGGTCACATCCACGGCCGCATACCGGAGACCGATGATCTAGGTCATGCTGGCCCCGACGGCGCTCGGCGGGGGCCCGACAGAAATCCCGCAGATCAGCGCAGACCACCACAGATCCAGCGGAGGGGACCCACCATGGCCGACACCGTGCTCTACGAGGTGAACGACGGGCTCGCGACGATCACGCTGAACCGCCCCGACGCGATGAACGCGATGAACACCGAGGCCAAGGTCGCCCTCAGGGACGCGGCGCAGGCGGCCGCGGCGGACTCCGCCGTACGGGCGGTCCTGCTCACCGCGACGGGCCGCGCCTTCTGCGTGGGCCAGGACCTGAAGGAGCACATCGGCGTGCTCCAGGAGGCCCGTGAGTCGGGCAGCGGGCAGACCATGAGCACGGTGCGGGAGCACTACAACCCGATCGTGCGAGCGCTGACCGGCATGCCGAAGCCGGTCGTGGCGGGCGTCAACGGCGTGGCGGCCGGCGCGGGCTTCGGCTTCGCGCTGGCCGCGGACTACCGCGTCGTCGCGGACACGGCGTCGTTCAACACGTCCTTCGCCGGTGTCGCGCTGACCGCCGACTCCGGCGTCTCGTGGACGCTGTCCCAGCTGATCGGGCCGAGCCGCGCGTCCGACCTGCTGCTCTTCCCGCGCAGCATCAAGGCCCAGGAGGCGTACGACCTGGGGATCGCCAACAAGGTCGTGCCCGCGGACGCGCTGGCCGACGAGGCGGCCGCGGTGGCCCGCGCCCTCGCCGAGGGTCCGACGCTCGCGTACGGGGCGATCAAGGAGTCGCTCGCGTACGCCGCCGGGCACTCCCTCGACGAGGCCCTGGACAAGGAGGACGAGCTCCAGTCGAAGGCGGGCGCCTCCGAGGACCACGCCATCGCGGTCCAGGCCTTCCTCGACAAGGCCAAGCCCCGCTACCTGGGCCGCTAGGGCGTGTCCGGGCCCCGTCAGCCCTGGGGGCGGGCGCCGCTCGCCTCGCGGGCCACGCAGTCCGCGAGGTGGTCGTTCACCAGGCCGCAGGCCTGCATCAGGGCGTACGCCGTGGTGGGGCCGATGAAGCGGAGGCCACGCTTCTTGAGGGCCTTGGACAGGGCCGTCGACTCGTCCGTGACCGCGGGCACGTCGGCGAGCGCCCTCGGGGCCGGGCGCGCGGCGCCGTCCGGGGCGAACGACCAGATCAGGCGGTCCAGCTCGCCCTCGGGCCAGTCGACGAGCACGCGCGCGTTGGCGAGCGTCGCGTCGACCTTCGCGCGGTTGCGGATGATGCCCGGGTCGGCCAGGAGGCGCTCGCGGTCGGCGTCGGTGAACTCGGCCACCGCGGCGATCTTGAAGCCGGAGAACGCGGCCCTGAAGCCCTCGCGGCGCCGCAGGATCGTGATCCAGGAGAGCCCCGACTGGAAGGCCTCCAGGGAGAGCCGCTCGAACAGCGCGTCGTCGCCGTGGACCGGGCGGCCCCACTCCCCGTCGTGGTACGCCACGTAGTCCTCCGTGGACAGGCCCCACGGGCAGCGCGGCGCGCCGTCGGGACCCGGGATCGCGTCGCCGCTCACTGGTCGTCCTCCTGCTGCTCGGGCGCGGGCGCCGCGGCCCGCTGGTCTCCTGGCCGGTCCCTCGGCTGGTCCCGCGGGGCGGGCCGCCCCTGGCCGTACTCCGCGCCGTACTCCTTGAACAGGCCCGGGCCGCCGACTGCCGTCGCCTGGGCGCCCGCGAGCGCCGTCTCCAGCTCCGCGATGCGGGCGTCCCGCTCGGCGAGCTCCGCGGCCACGCGGTCGAGGGCCTCGTCCACGTCCACCATGCGGTAGCCCCGGACCGTCATCGGGAAGCGCACCGCCTCCACGTCGGCGCGGCGCAGCGGGCGGTCGGGCGGCAGCGGGTCGGCGAACCGCTCCGGCGGCACGTCCGCGAGGGCGCCGCTCTCCGAACCGCCGAGGACGGCCAGCGTCACCGCCGCGACCACGACGACGAGAGCGATGACCAAGAACAAGAACATGACCATCTCTGCGGTCCCCACGCTCGGAAACTGTCTGGGCAACTGTCTCGTCCGATCGTGCCATGCGGCTCTGACAGTTAAGGTCACAGGCGGCATCGGCCGAGGTCGGCCGAGCAACGACAAGGAGGCGCACAGGGGATGCTCAAGCTGGGCAGGCGCGTGTTCGCAGCGCACGAACCGGTGATCATGGCGATCGTGAACCGGACCCCGGACTCCTTCTACGACCAGGGCGCCACGTTCCGCGACGAGCCCGCCCTCGCCCGCGTGGAGCAGGCGGTGGCCGAGGGCGCCGCCATCATCGACATCGGCGGGGTCAAGGCGGGCCCCGGCGAGGAGGTGACGGCCGAGGAGGAGGCGCGGCGGACCGTCGGGTTCGTCGCCGAGGTGCGGCGGCGGTTCCCGGACGTCGTCATCAGCGTCGACACCTGGCGGCACGAGGTCGGCGAGGCCGTGTGCGACGTGGGCGCCGATCTGCTCAACGACGCCTGGGGCGGGGTCGACCCCAAGCTCGCGGAGGTCGCCGCGCGGTACGGGGTCGGGCTCGTGTGCACCCACGCGGGGGGTGCGGAGCCGCGGACCAGGCCGCATCGGGTGGAGTACGACGACGTCGTGGCCGACATCCTGCGGGTGACCGTGGGGCTGGCCGAGCGGGCCGTGGCCCTCGGGGTGCCGCGGGAGTCCGTGCTCATCGATCCCGGGCACGACTTCGGCAAGAACACGCGGCACTCCCTTGAGGCGACGCGGCGGCTCGGGGAGCTGGTCGACACGGGGTGGCCCGTGCTGGTCTCCCTGTCCAACAAGGACTTCGTCGGGGAGACGCTCGACCGGCCCGTCAAGGAGCGGGTGGTGGGGACGTTGGCGACGACTGCGGTGTCCGCGTGGCTGGGGGCGCAGGTGTATCGCGTCCACGAAGTCGCGGAGACGCGGCAGGTGGTGGACATGGTCGCGACGATCGCTGGCCTCCGGCCTCCAGCAGTGGCCCGCCGGGGCCTGGCGTAGCCCTCGCGGGGCGCCCCAGACCCGCCCCTTTACCCAGAACCAGGGGGCTCCTCCCCCTGGACCCCCTTTTATCCGCGCTT